>JBILSK010000064.1:0-8069 GCA_044372165.1 Burkholderiaceae bacterium
AGACGGGTAACGGTCGAGATGGCACGGGCCCGCAAGCACAACGGCCTGCCCGCGGGCGCCCGGCCCCAGCCCGAGGCCTGGTTCGACGCCTGGGCGCAGGCCACGCTGGAAAGCGACCCCGAGGGTGCACAAGCCGATCCGCCGCATGTGCGGGCCCCCAATGGCGTGGTGCACGATGTACGCACCACCTGGTATTCAGGCGTCCCGGGCTGGGACCCGGCGAAGGTGCGGGCCCCCACCCTGCTCATCCTGGGTGAGTGGGATGCCGACACGCCGCCGCACATGGCGCAGGCGCTGTTTCCGCTGCTGGTCAATGCGCACCCCAAGAAGCTGGCGATCCTCGGCCGCGGCACCCACGGCATCTCGAACGAGCTGGAGCGCTTCGCGCTGTTCGACGAGGTCGAGCGCTTCCTGGTCGCGCAGCCTCGTGCACAGCGCTGACACACCCCGGTATGCTCGCGTCCCGGCCCTCGTGAAGGAGATATCGTGAAACGTCGCACCCTTGCGCTGATGAGCGCAGTGATCGCCCTGTCGCCGCTCGTGCTGGGCGCACATCAAGCCCACGCCCAGGCCTGGCCTGCCAAGCCGATCAAGGCCATCGTGCCCTTTGCCGCCGGCAGCGCCACCGACCAGATCGGTCGCGCCTTCACGCAGAAGATGGCCGAGTCACTGGGCCAGCCCATCGTGGTCGAGAACAAGCCGGGCGTGAATGGCATGCTGGGCGCGGACGCCGTGGCCAAGGCCGCGCCCGACGGCTACACGCTTCTGATCGGCACCAACAGCACCAATGCGGCGCTCAAGAGCCTGATGAAGAAGCTGCCCTATGACCAGGACACGGCGTTCGCGCCGGTTGCCTTCCTGGGCTCGGTGCCGCTGATCGTCGCGGTCAACAACGACGTGCCAGTGAAGACCCTGCGCGACCTGGTCACAGCGGCCAAGGCAAAGCCCGCGCAGATGACCTTCGCCAGCGCCAGTACCTCGCAGCGCGTGTCCACCGAGATGCTGCTGAGCATGGCCGGCATCGAGATGACCCACGTGCCCTACAAGAGTGGCCCTGCGGCGATGACCGACCTGATCGGCGGTCAGGTGAACCTGTTCACCGCCGACTTCGCGGTGATGTTGCCGCAAGTGCGGGCCGGCAAGGTTAACGGCCTGGCCGTGACCTCGAGTCGACGCTCCAGGGCCATCCCGGAGCTGCCCACGGTCAACGAGGCGCTCGGACTGAAGGACTACGAGCTGATTGCGTACTTCGCGATCTTCGCGCCAGCCGGCACGCCGCCCGAGATCATCCAGCGGCTCAACCGCGCCGCCAATGCGGCTGCAACCGACAAGGACATCCTGGAGAAGTTCTCCGCGATCGGCTTCGAAACCGCACCGGCCAGCCCCGAGGCACTGGGACAGCGATCGGTGACCGAGACCGCGAAATGGGCCAAGGCCATTCGCGAGGCCAAGATCCAGCCGGAGTAAAACCGGCTCAGTGATGCCGACTCAGTGATGCCGACTCAGTGATGCCGACTCAGTGATGCCGACTCAATGGGATCGGCAGGGGCTCGACCCTCACCGGCGAGCCCCACAGTCGACTGATCACCGGCGTGGCGTGCGCCGGGTCACCGGAGGTGAGAAAGCGCTCCCCGCCAAGGGTCGCAGGCACTGATTCTGACCCGGTCCGCACCCCCAGCCGACGGGCCAGCTCGCGGGCCACCGCATGGGCCGGATCGATCAGCCGAACCTCGTCACCGACCTGCTGGCGAATCGCATCGCTCAGGAAGGGATAGTGGGTGCAGCCCAGCACCAGGGTATCGACCTGCAGCGCCAGCAAGGGTTCGAGATAGCGACGCAGCAGCGCGTGGGTCTGCGGCCCCGCCAGATCGGCCTCCTCGACGCGTTCGACCAGACCCGGACAGGCCTGCAACAGGATGCGCGCCCGGCCCGCGTGTGTCGAACACAGGCGCGCCACGCTGTCGCTGGCCAGGGTGCGGCTGGTGGCCAGCACGCCGACCACCCCCGATCGCGTGCTCAGCACCGCCGGCTTGATCGCCGGCTCGATCGCGATCACCGGCTGCTCCACTGCGGCCCGCAAGGCACGCACGGCCACCACTGTGGCGGTATTGCAGGCCACGGTCAGCCCGGTGACCGCGTTGTCGGCCAGCCAGCGGCCGATCGCCAGCGTGCGCGTGGTGATCAGCTCCGGCGTGGCATCGCCATAGGGCGCATAGCCGGAGTCAGCCACATAGACCAGGTCATGCCCGGGCAGCAGGCTGCGAATGGCCCGCAGGACCGACAGGCCGCCCACCCCCGAATCGAACACGCCAATCGCCCCAGGAAACAGGGCCGTGTCGGACATCTCGGTCAAGGCGCTGACCCCGACGGACACCGAAGGCCCTTCGGGCAAGGCCGCACTCAGTAATCCTCGGCCAGCAGCGGGAATCCGCTGAGCACGCCGGGCAGGCCCACCGGCTGCGCCGGGACCACGCTGGCCGGCGTGAGCTGGTCGATCGAATTCAGGCCCATCGATGCAAGGTTCAGCTGCATCTCGATCTCCAGCAGTTCGAGCATGCGCACCACGGCCGAAGTGCCCCCGGCCGCCATCGCCAAGGCCTCCAGCCGGCCCACCGCCACGACATCGGCCCCCAGGGCCAGCGCCTTGAGGATGTCGGTGCCGCGCAGGATGCCGCCGTCGAACACCACCGGCACACGACCGGCGACCGCTTGCACGACCTCGGGCAGGGAGTCGAGGGTGGCCTGACCGTGATCGAGCTGGCGCCCGCCGTGGTTGGACACCCAGACCACGTCGACACCGTGGCGCACGGCCAGATCGGCGTCCTCGCCACAGGCGATGCCCTTGAGCAACATCGGCAGACCGAAGCGGTCCTGGATGCGCTTGACCAGGTCCCAGGTCATCGACGGCTGCAGGGTGTGCTCCGGGCGGCGCGGCTCGGCGTTACCCGCCTGGCGTGCCGACAGCGGCACCCAGCGCTTGAGGATGTCGCGCTCGCGACGCGAGTAGATCTGCGTGTCGGCCGTGAGCGCAAACGCGGTGTAGCCAGCCGCCTTGGCCCGTGCCAGGGTCTGCATCACCCACTCCTCGGTGTTGTGCAGGTAGAGCTGATAGACCCGGGGCCCCGGACACTCGCGAGCCACCGTCTCGAAATCGGGCAGGCAGACCGAGCTGAGCACTTGCATCACGCCGAAGGACGCGGCGGCACGGGCCGCCGACAAGCCGCCGCCCTCCTCGAACATCTGCAATGAACCGATCGGTGCCAGCAGCACGGGAATGCGCAGATCGGTGCCCAGCAGCCGGCGACGGGTGGAGACCGTGGCGACCTCGTTCATCACCCGAGCCCGCAGGGCAAGCCGATCGAAGGCCAGGCGATTGCGTCGCATCGTGGTCTCGGTCTCGGCCGCCCCGGTCACGTAGTCCCACACCCCGCGGTCGAGGTTCTTGCGGGCGGCCTGGACGATCTCCTGCAGCGTCATGAAGTGCGGATCCATCGGGTCTTCCTGTGGTCGGTCAATGCGTGGGACGCCGGTACGGCGAGGTCCGGCGATGGTGAGAGAAGCCTTCCGATTCGTCCATGGCCGGCCTTTCATTTCATCGCGTTCGGCGCAGCCCATAGATAATCGGGGCCCGCCCGAATCCTGCCCGACCCTGGCCACCGATCATGACAGCAGACACCCATCACGACTGGAACCGGCTGGCATGGTGGCACTGGGTCGCCCCGCTGGGTGCCGCAGGCCTGCTGGCCCTGAAGACCGGCGGCATGCTCTCCCATGACGCGTGGTCATTCGTGGCGCTGGCGGTCGTGCTGCTGGGTGGCGCGGTGTTCGCCGCCGTGCACCATGCCGAGGTGCTGGCCGTGCGCATTGGCGAACCCTTCGGATCCATCCTTCTGGCGCTGGCCATCACGACCATCGAGGTCGGCCTGATCATCTCGATGATGCTCAGCGGCTCGGCGGGCAGCGGCATGATCGCGCGCGATACGGTCATCTCGGTGGTCATGATCGTGCTCAACGGGATCGTCGGCCTGTGCCTGCTGACCGGCGCCTGGCGGCACCGCGAACAGGAGTTCCGGGTGCAGGGCGCAGCCGGCATCCTGAGCGTGATCGCCACCCTGGCGGTCATCACGCTGGTGCTGCCCAACTTCACGGTGTCCACCGCCGGTCCCACTTTTTCCCGACATCAATTGATCGGCGTGAGCCTGGCCTCGCTGTCCCTGTACGTCCTGTTCGTCTTCGTGCAGACCGTCCGACACCGCGAGCATTTCATCGTCGACTTCGGCCCGATGGAGGCAGGCGACCATCCTGGCAACCGTGCCACGGCGATCAGCGCCGCCCTGCTCGCGCTCAGCCTGGTCGTGGTCATCCTGCTGGCCAAGGCGCTGTCCCCGCACATCGAAGCGGTGGTCCGTGCCGCGGGCTTGCCGGCCAGTGTCGTCGGCGTGGTGATCGCGATGGTGGTGCTGCTGCCGGAGGGCGTCACCGCGGTCAAGGCCGCGGCACGCAATCGCCTGCAGACCAGCCTGAATGCGTCGCTCGGCTCGGCCCTGGCCAGCATCGGGTTGACCATTCCGATCGTCGGTGCAGCCTCGGTGGTACAGGGCATTCCGCTGACGCTCGGACTGAGTCCGGAAGCATGCGTGCTGCTGATGCTGACACTTCTGGTCAGTACCCTCACCTTCTCGACCGGCCGCACGACCGTGCTGCAGGGCGGGGTCCATCTGGTCCTCTTTTTCGTGTTCCTGCTGCTGTCGGCCCTGCCCTGATCCGAGGCGTGACTGGCCGGCATCGGGTATCGTTGCCCTGCCGTCCGGGCCATGGACGTTGGCGCGTGGAGACCTCCCGACCCGACGCCCCCGACGGCGAACTCGTCCTTCCTCTGGAGTACCGCTCATGACCCGCCCGCCTCGCCGCCTGCTGCCCGCCTGGATTCGCGCTGCGATTCCGACGGCCGCGTCGGTCTGGCTGCTTGCCGGCCTGCTGTTCGCCCTGCCCTCGCTCGCGCACGCCCAGCCCGGCATCACGCCGGCGGAGGCGCGCGCCATCGCCCGCGAGGCCACGATCTACGGCTTCCCGCTGGTCGACCACTACCGGATCCAGCACGCGTATTTCGTCGATCGAGGCAACCCCGAATACAAGGGGCCCTGGAACACGCTGATCAACACCCCGCGCGTGTTCACGCCCGACGACAAGGCGATCCAGACACCGAATTCGGACACGCCCTATTCCTTCGTGGGCCTGGACCTGCGTGCCGAGCCCATCGTCATCACCCTGCCCCGGGTCGACAAGGACCGCTACTACTCGGTCCAGCTGATCGACGCCTACACGCACAACTTCGCCTACCTCGGCAGCCGCACCACCGGCAACGAGGGCGCCAACTTCATGATCGTCGGGCCAGGCTGGAAGGGTGTGCCGCCGCGAGGCATTCGCCGGGTGTTCTTCTCGGAGACCGCCTTCGCCTTCGCGCTGATCCGCACGCAGCTCTTCGATGCCGCCGACCTCGACAAGGTGAAGGAGGTCCAGGCGGGCTATCGGGTCAGAACGGTGTCGCAATTCGTCGGTGGCCAGGCACCGGCCGCAGCGCCGGCCGTGGACTTCATCGCCCCCCCGTCTGCCGAACAGCTGCGGACCTCGGCAGACTTTTTCGATGTACTCAACTTCGTGTTGCAGTTCCAGCCCCCCCATCCGTCCGAGCAAGCCCTGCTGGCCCGCCTGGCGCCGCTGGGTATCGGCCCCGGTCGCAGCTTTGCGCCGGTCAAGGACTCACCCACCCTGCGGCGTGCGGTCGAGGAAGGCATGGCCGATGCCTGGCAGGAGTTCGGCGCCTTCAAGGCGAAGCAGATCGACACCGGCAAGCTCACCAGCGCCGACCTGTTCGGCACCCGGGCGTTCCTCAGGAACGACAGCATGAGGCGAATGAGCGGGGCGGCCCTGGGCATCTACGGCAATTCCCGGGAAGAGGCGATCTATCCGGCCTACTTCACCGATGCTGCGGGCGAAAAGCTCGATGGCGCCAACCGACGCTACACCCTGCGGTTTGCGCCGGGCCAGCTGCCGCCGGTCGACGCGTTCTGGTCGCTGACCCTCTATGAGCTGCCCTCCAGCCTCCTGGTGGCCAATCCGATCAACCGGTACCTGATCAACTCGCCGATGCTGCCGAACCTCAAGCGCGACGCAGACGGCGGCATCACCCTGCTGATCCAGAACGAGCATCCCGGCTCGGCCCTGGAATCGAACTGGTTGCCCGCGCCCGAAGGCCCATTCTGGCTGGCGCTGCGCCTGTACCGACCCCGGTCCGCGGCACTGAACGGGCAGTGGAAGCTGCCTCAGCTCAAGCCGGTGGCCACCGAAGCGGTGAGCGCCGAGACCTACATCCGCGCCGAGACCGACCGGAATTTCCGCAACCTCCAGAAGCTCGCCGGTGGCGTGAACCGCCTGGCCCATGTCCGCACGCCGACCCCGCTCGATCGGCAGACCGTGGTCCGAATGAACAAGGACACGCTGTATTCGAGCGCCATTGTCGACACCGAGGGCGGGGCGACGATCACGCTGCCGGAGATGCCCTCGGGGCGATACATGTCGGCGCTGCTGATCGACAACGACCACTACGCGCCCAAGGTGATCTACACCGCTGGCACGCATGCCCTGCCCACGGATACCCGGCACCTGGCGGTGATCGTTCGCGTGCAACTGCTCAAGCCCGATGACCCGGCCGATGTAGCCGCGGCCAATCGCCTGCAGGATCAGGTCGTGATTTCGGCGAAAAGTGCCGAGCCCCTGCCACCGATGAAGTGGGAGGCGGCCTCGCTCAAACGGCTGACCGAGCAGTACGAGAAGGACGCAGCGCGCCAGGGCACCTTCAAGGGCTTGATGGGGCCGCGCGGCAGCGTCGACGAGAAGTACCGTCACCTGGCGGCTGCGGCAGGCTGGGGGCTGTTACCGGAGGCCGATGCCACCTACCTGAGCTACACCCATGCGAGCGAATCGCGTGCCTGCCAGGTCGCCACCTTCAGGGTGCCCGAGCACAACGCCTTCTGGTCGATCACCGTCTATGGCAATGACGGCACCATGAAGAGCGCAAACGCCGTGCTGAATGCGAGCAACGTGAGACTGAACAACGATGGATCGTTCACCGCACGCTTCGGTCCGCGAGAGGTCTGCGGCGATGCCGCCAACCGGCTCGATGTGTCCGAAGGGTGGAACTACACGATGCGCATCTACCGTCCCGGCGCCTCGGTGCTGAGTGGTGCCTACACCCTGCCGCGGGTGACGACCGGCCGTTGAGTCCAGCCCGTCGCGTGCCTGCGTACGGGCGGCAGGCACAGCCGGGCGTGCCGCCCGACGCCTGTGGCCGCTGCTCAGTCGTGCGCGCGCGCTTGCGCATCATCGGGCGGGCGCACCGCCCGATGCAGGGCACGCACCAGATCAGACTGGGTGACCATGCCGACCGGCCGGCCTGCCTCGTCGAGAATCGGCAGGTGATGATGGCCACCCTCGGAGAACAGCGGCAGCAGTTCGATCACCTGCTGATCCAGCGCGGCACAACGCACCGGCCGGGTCATGATGGCGCTGACCGGCGCATCAACCTGCGGCGCTTGGGGTCGCACCGCATCGGCAGCGGCGAGCCGGTCCGTGGGCAGGTAGACCTTGCGCACGAAATCGGCCAGGGTGACGATGCCGGCGATGCGACCGGACGACTCGACCACTGGCAAGGCCTTGATCTCGCGTCGACGCATGAGCTGCCAAGCCTCGGCCACTGGCGTGTCCTGCGACACCGACACCAGGCCGTGCGACATGATGTCGCGACATCTCAGTTCGCCCAGCGAACGCCGATAGGCCTGGGCCTCGGCCAGATTCAGCAGGGCGGCGAGATCTTCGCGACTCACGTCGAGCACGCGGTTGTAGTGCGCGAACGCTGCATCAAGGTCGGCAGAGGAGAATCGCGGCCGTGACGGGGAAGGCGGCGCGGACGGTGCCGCCCGATTCGGATAGCGGCGCCCGACCATGCGGTTGAATCCGATCGCGACCGTCACGATCAGCACCGCATTGAGCAGCACGGGCACCAGCACGAA
>JBILSK010000065.1:0-8057 GCA_044372165.1 Burkholderiaceae bacterium
ACCGTGTGACCGAGGGTGACATCGCCCGAGTCCGGTTTTTCCTGGCCGGTGATCATGCGAAAGATGGTCGACTTGCCCGCGCCGTTGGGACCGATGATGCCCACGATCGCACCGGGCGGCACCTTGAAGCTGAGGTTGTCGACCAGCAGTCGATCACCGAAGGCCTTGCTCACGCCGTTGAACTCGATCACCTCGTTGCCCAGCCGCTCTGCCACCGGGATGAAGATCTCCTGGGTCTCGTTGCGGGTCTGGTATTCGTAGGACGACAGTTCCTCGAAGCGCTGCAGACGGGCCTTGCTCTTGGCCTGACGGCCCTTGGCGTTCTGGCGCACCCACTCCAGCTCCTTCTTCAGGGCCTTCTGGCGCGCCGATTCGGACGACTCTTCCTGCTTCAGGCGATTCTGCTTCTGGTCCAGCCAGGAGCTGTAGTTGCCCTTCCAGGGAATGCCATGACCGCGGTCGAGCTCGAGGATCCATTCGGCCGCGTTGTCCAGGAAGTAGCGATCGTGGGTGACCGCCACCACGGTGCCGCCGAAGCGATGCAGGAACTGCTCGAGCCAGTCGACGCTCTCGGCATCGAGGTGGTTGGTGGGTTCGTCGAGCAGCAGCATGTCGGGCTTGGACAGCAGCAGCTTGCACAGCGCCACCCGGCGCTTCTCGCCGCCGGACAGCGGCCCGATCTGTGCCTCCCAGGGCGGCAGGCGCAGGGCGTCGGCGGCGACTTCCATCTGCAGCTCCAGGGTGTTGCCGTCGGCGGTCGCGATGATCGCCTCGAGCTCGGCCTGCTCGGCTGCGAGCTTGTCGAAATCTGCGTCCTCGTCGGCGTATTCGGCATAGACCTCGTCGAGCCGCTTCTTGGCGGCCACGATGTCACCGAGCGCAGACTCGACTTCCTCGCGCACGGTCTTGGTGGCATCGAGTTGCGGCTCCTGGGGCAGATAGCCGATCTTGATGCCGGGCATGGGGACGGCTTCGCCCTCGATGTCCTTGTCCAGACCCGCCATGATCTTGAGCAGGGTCGACTTGCCCGAACCATTGACGCCGAGCACGCCGATCTTGGCGCCCGGGAAGAAGGACAGCGAGATGTCCTTGAGAATCTGACGCTTGGGCGGGACGGTCTTGCCCACCCGGTTCATCGTGTATACGTATTGGGCCATGTTGCCTGAGAAGAGAATTGCGTGGCGGCGATGCCGAATCCGCGATTATCGCCCGATCTGGCGTCGGCCCGCCGGTCTGCCCCCGATTGAGTGGCAGACGCACGAGACGCGATAATCACGGTGCAAGAAGGGTCGCCTGCCGGCGTTGCGAGCGCGCACCGGCCCGCACACCCGCCTGTCACCCGGAGTGCCCGATGAACCAGCCTCGAACCCGGCTCGCTGCCGCCCTGACCGCTGCCCTGCTCACCCCCTCGATGGGCAGTGCACAGTCCTACCTGCCGTCGCAGGACACCCCGCCGCCGGCGCGGGCCGCTGCCGACTGGTGGGATGAGCGCGGCTACGTGGCACCGCTCGTCGGCTGGACCTTTGCCGACAAGGCGCGCGGCGTGAAGGACGGCATGCACGCGGGCCTGGCCTTCGGCCGAGCCTTCAGCCCGCAGTGGACCGTCGAGGTGCGCGGCACCATGGAGCAATTCGATCCGCTGCTGGCCACCTCGAATGCCGGTCGCAGTCGCAACTGGACCCTGGGCGTCGATGCGCAGTGGTTCTTCCAGGGACGCCAGGGCTTCGAGCAACGGCGCAACGTGCAGCCCTATCTGGTGCTGGGCGTGGGCGCCATCGGCGATGAGGTCGCCGGACGCAGCGAGACCAGCGCCATGGTCAACGTCGGCATCGGCGCGAGCTGGGCGTTTTCGGACTGGGGCCGTCTGGTGCTCGAGGGCCGCTATCGCTGGGACGACAACCGGGGGCACCTGGGTGGCACCCGCGGTGACTTTGGCGACTGGACCGTCAGCCTGGGCCTGCAGATTCCCTTCGGGCCGACGCCGGCGCTCGCGCCCGCGGCCCGCAACGCCTATGGCGCCACGCGCGCGCCCTTGCACACCGGCCTGCCGCCCCTGCCCTCGACCACGCCTGTACCCGCCGCGCCGGTACTGGTGCCGGGCCCGGGCATGCCGATCACGGTGCCCGCCCCGGCCTCGAGCGCCCATTCGCTGGCACCGACCCCGCCGGTCTATGTGCCGGGCCCGATGGCCTTTCCCAGCGAACCGGATCGACAGGCGGTGAGTCGCAGCGTCGACATGACTTCCGACGGCATGTTCCCGGTGGGCCGCGCCGAGCTGTCGTCCCTGGGCCGCAACCGCATCGAACAGTTGGTACGCGGGCTGTCCGCCTCGGGTCTCACCGAGATCAGCGAGGTCAAGGTGGTCGGGCATACCGACCCCCTGGGCAGCGAGGCGTCGAACCAGGCGCTGTCGCAGGAACGCGCCCGCACGGTCAAGGACCTGCTGGTCAGCCTGGGCATTCCTGCCTCGGCCATCACCGCCAGCGGCATGGGCGCGTCGCAGCCCAAGGTCACCGAGGCCGACTGCCGCGCCGAGGGCGCACGAACCCGCTCCCAGCTGGCCACCTGCCTGGCGCCGAATCGACGCGTGGAAATCAGCGTGACCGGCTATCGCGGGCGCTGACACCCGGTCGCGACACACAGGACTGCATGTTGCCGGGCGACTGTCACGGCCACCGCCAGGCTGTGGCGAAAAGCATGAATTTTCGCTGGAAGCCGCTGTCTATCTGGCTTTTCTGAGGCGTCTTGCATCGCAACGCTGTTGCGGCGCTGGATTCGACTCGCCATAATCGCGCGCTCGCCTCGGCCCTGCCGATCCGATCCATCAAGGTCCTGCAGCGCCGACATTCGGGGCCCAAGGTCCGAGTGTTCAATCCTTGTCCAGAGACTCTTCATGACCTTCCAACGCACGCACCTGGCTGCCGCCCTGGCGGCCGCACTGCTGCTGCCGACTTTCGCCAGCGCACAGTCCACCACCGGTTCGACAGCCACCGTCGCCCGCACAGCAACCAACGCGGACTGGTTCGACAACCGCTGGTACGTGACCCCGATGGTCGGCTACACCTGGGCCGACACCATGCGTCACGCCGACAACGGCATCACCGGCGGCGTGGCGATCGGCAAGCCGATCAACAGCTACCTGAACATCGAACTGCGCGCCCTGTACGAGCAGCTGGACTCGGTTGTTGGCGGCCCGGGCGACTACAAGAACTGGACCGTCGGCCTCGACGCCCAGTGGTTCCCGCTGGGTCGCCAGGGCTACGATCGCCGCCATGGCTTCCAGCCCTACCTGGTCGCCGGCGTGGGCGGCATCAACGACAAGAATTCGCTCAAGGATGAATTCAGCGTCATGGCCAACGTCGGTGCCGGCGTGGTCTGGGCCTTCTCCGACTGGGGCCGCATCGTGGCCGACGTCCGCTATCGCTGGGACGATAACCGCGGCAAGGTGAACCGGGGTCGCGACAACGACTTCGGTGACTGGGTGGCCACCATCGGCCTGCAGATCCCGTTCGGTGCAGCGCCGGCCATGCCGCGTGCGGTCGTCGCAGCCCCGGTGGCCGCGCCCGTCGTTGCACCGCCGCCGGCTCGCCCGACTCCGGTCCCCGCTCCGGCAGTGGTCGCCCCCGCTCCGCTCGTGCCGGCGCCTGTGCCTGTGCCCGCGCCGGCTCCCCAGCCGGTCACCCGTTCGGTCGAGGTTTCGGCAGACGGCATGTTTGCCTTTGACAGTGCTCAGCTGTCGGCCGACGGTCGCAGCCGCATCGAGAAGGCAGTCAACGGCCTGCGCGCCCAGGGCGTGGACAACGTCACTGCAGTGAAGATCGTCGGCCACACCGACCCGATCGGCACGGCCGAGTACAACCAGCGTCTGTCCGAGCAGCGAGCCAACGCGGTCAAGAGCTACCTGAGCACGCTGGGCATTCCGGCTGGCATCATCACCGCCTCGGGTGCTGGCGAGTCGCAGCCCAAGATCACAGAGGCCGACTGCCGCGCCAAGGGTGCCAAGTCGCAAAGCCAGATGGCCGCCTGCCTGGCACCGGACCGTCGCGTCGAGGTCTCGGTCACCGGCACGGGCAAGGCGAACCGCTGATCCTCGTGCAGCACGGGCTGGCGTGACGCGCCAGCCCGGTGCGGGCTCCCCCGGCTGGTGTACAGCCCGGTGAGAGTCCGCACGCCGTGCCTCCAGTGGCCGGCCCCCTCGCCGTCGGCTCCCCGCCGAGGCCTGTCCGATGGCATCTCGTCTGGCCTGCCTGCGCAGCGTCGCGCACAATGCAGCCTGCGCTGAACACCACCGGGATTCGATGATGACCTTGCACCGCCTGCGGCTTGCTGCCGCGATCGCCGCCGCCCTGTGCGCGCCTGCCGCACTGGCCCAGACCGCCCCCGATGCCAGCCCGGAGCCGCACTGGTTCCATTCGAACAACGGCCGCCTCTCCGCAAGCACCTGGTACGACGACCGCTGGTATGTCACCCCCCTGGTCGGGTATGTGCTGACCGACTCGGCCCGTGGCGCAAGCGATGACTGGGCAGTCGGCCTGGCGCTGGGCAAACCGATCAGTGCACGCTGGGATCTCGAGTTCCGTGCGCAGTGGGAAAAACTGCCGGGCGAGCCGGGCGGCCCGGGCAACTACAAGAACTGGATGCTGGGCCTGGATGCGCACTGGTTCATTCTGGGCCGCGCGGGCTGGGACCGCTGGAACACGATCCAACCCTACCTGATCGCCGGCGCCGGGGTGATCAACGACAAGAATGCCGTGAAGGGCGACAGCAGCTGGATGGCCAACGGCGGTGTTGGCGTGAGCTGGGCCATGGCGCGCTGGGGCCGCATCGTGGCCGACGCCCGCTATCGCTACGACACCAACCGCGGCCAGGTCAATCGGGGCAACAGCGACGCCTTCGGCGACTGGATCGTGAGCATCGGGCTGCAGATTCCGCTGGGCCCGACGCCCGAGCTGTACGCACCGCGTGCGGCCAGGCCTGCTGCCGCTGCGCCGCTTCCGGTAGGTCCGGCCGTGGTCACCTCGGCCGCGCAGGCTCAGGCCGCCGGAGCAGCCACTGCGACGGCGACCGCCGTCACGGCCCCCGCGCCACTGACCGCAGCCGCCTCGCGCACCCTGGAGATCTCGGCCGACGGCATGTTTGCCTTCGATCGCGCCGAGCTGTCAGCGGCGGGACGCACGCGGATCGACGAGGCGCTGAGCACGCTGCGCGAGGCCGGGCTGACCCGCCTGACGGCGGTCAGGATCGTCGGTCACACCGACCCGCTGGGATCGGACGACTACAACCAGCGCCTGTCCCAGGCACGTGCAAGCGCGGTACGCGAGTATCTCGTCGCCCGGGGCGTGCAGCCCGGCGTGATCACGGCATCGGGTGCCGGCGAGTCACAGCTGAAGATCACCGAAGCACAGTGCCAGGCACAAGGGGAGGCCACGCCCCGGGACCGTCTGATCAACTGCCTGGCGCCGAACCGTCGCGTCGAGATCACCGCCACCGGACAACGCTGACTCCAGGCGGCGCTCAGCGGCCCTCTTCGAGGGCCGCGAGCACGGCGTCGCCCATCGCAACCGTCCCGATGACTGGCTCGCCCGGCGCAGCGATATCGCGCGTGCGCGTGCCGCCTTGCAGGGCTCGGCCCACCGCCTGCTCCAGACGCAGGCACTCCTGGGGCAGCCTGGCCGAGTGATGCAGCAGCATCGCCACGCACAGGATGGCGCCGATGGGATTGGCCACGCCCAGGCCTTCGATGTCCGGCGCACTGCCGTGCACCGGTTCGTAGAGCGCCGCAGGCAGACCGTTGGCGCGCGGATCGCCCAGCGAGGCGGAAGGCAGCATGCCCAGCGATGAGGCAACCGCACCGGCGCCGTCGGACAGGATGTCGCCGAACATGTTGTCGGTGACGATGACGTCGAACTGCGTGGGTGCCCGCACCAGCTGCATCGCGCAGTTGTCGACCAGCATGTGCGACAACTCGATGTCCTGGTACTCGCGCGCATGCAGCGCCGTGACCGTCTCGCGCCACAGCACGCCGGTCTCGAGCACGTTGGACTTGTCGACCGAACACACTCGACGGGCGCGGGTGCGTGCCAGCTCGAAGGCAAAGCGCGCGACCCGAATGATTTCATCGTCGGCATAGCGCTGCGTGTTGAGTGCAGTGCGGCGGCCATCCGGCAGGGTCTCGAAGCCACGAGGGGAGCCGAAGTACAGGCCGCCGGTATTCTCGCGAACCAGTGCAATGTCGGTGCCTCGGGCGACCTCATCGCGCAGCGGGCAGGCTGCAGCCAGCTGCGGCCAATGACGGGCCGGCCGCAAGTTGGCGTACAAGGACAATTCGCGGCGCAGTCGCAGGATGCTGCCTTCCCGGCGCACCGCCATCGGCACGCCGCTGTAGTCGCCACCGATCGCGCCGAACAGCACGGCGTCCGCGTCTTTCACCGCCTGCAGCGTGCGCTCGGGCAGGATGTTGCCTTCGGTGCGCCAGGCGCTCAATCCGTAGGGCGACTCGACGATCTCGAGCGCCAGGTCGCGACGGTTTCGAAACCAGTCGAGGACGCGACGTGCCTGCGCAATCACCTCGGGGCCCACGCCATCGCCACCTAGCACCAGAATTCGAAGTGCGCGCGCGTTCATGTCGAGGCGCCCCGTTCAGTCGGCCTTGATCGGATCGAGCCGGTAGCCAAAGCCGTAGACCGGCATCAGCTTCCAGCCGGCGGATTCATCGAGTTGCAGCTTGCGACGCACGCGGCTCACATGGGTGTCGACCGTGCGGGTGTCGAGGTCGGCGGACACGCCCCACACCTGCTCGAGCAGCTTCACGCGGGACAGCAGTCGACCCGAGTTCTGGAACAGGTAGACCGCGAGGTCGAATTCCTTTTGCGTGAGCGCCACCGGCTTGCCATCGATGGTGACCGAGCGACGCTCGGGATCGATCTCGTAGGGGCCCACGCGAATGGCGAGCGAGCGATTGCTGCGGGCTCGGCGTGTGAGCGCTTCCATGCGGGCGAGCAACTCGAGCGCCTTGGGAGGCTTGACGACGAAATCATCGGCCCCGTTGCGCAGTGCATGCACCACATCCGATTCGCCATCTCGAGCGGTCACCACGATGACCGGCAATTCGAGGCCGAATCGCTCACGGACCGAGGCCAGCACCTGCTCGCCGGACAAACCGGGCAGCATCCAGTCAAGCAGCAGCAGATCGAAGGACCCCGCCTGCAAGGCTGCCAGCAGGCTGTCACCGGTTTCAAAACCGGACGCGCGATGCCCCCCGGTTTCGACCAGCATCGTCAGGAACTGGCGCTGGAAGGCATCGTCTTCGAGGATCGCGATATGCATCGGATGATCTGGGTGGGCGCAAGACCCGGAAGGGGCCTTGGACAGCCGCCGATTGTAAGTTAAGCCTTCACGGCGATTGGCCGAATTTACATTTCGCAACCAGCCGGGCTACAGGCTGTTTCAAGCCACCCCTTCTTTGTGCCGTGAATGTCAAATTTCACGGAAAAACCCGGGCTTTTTAGACTGCGGGCGACCCGCGTCGTTCACCGTCAGCGCAGCACCAGATTGTCCCGATGGATCAGCTCGGGCTCCTCGGTGTAGCCGAGCACGCTTTCGATCTCCGTCGAGGGTCGACGTGCAATCCGTCGTGCGTCCGCGGCACCGTAGTTGATCAATCCGCGTGCCACTTCGACGCCGTCGCTCGAGCACACCGAAACCACCTCGCCGCGCTCGAATTCACCCACGACCTCGATGACTCCGATCGGCAGCAGGCTCTTGCCGTCACGCTGCAGCGCGCGCACCGCGCCCTCATCGACACTCACCGATCCACGCGTCTGCAGATGATCGGCCAGCCATTGCTTGCGCGCTGCCAGGCGGGGCGTCTGCGGAACGAACTCGGTCCCGACCGATTCACCCTGCGCCAGTCGCACCAGCACATCGGGCTCGCGGCCAGAGCAGACCACGGTCGACACGCCGCCCCAGGCCGCACGCTTGGCCGCGAGCACCTTGGTGATCATGCCGCCGCGTCCGATGGAGCTGCCTGCACCACCGGCCATGGCCTCCAGGGCCGG
>JBILSK010000066.1:0-8024 GCA_044372165.1 Burkholderiaceae bacterium
CCAGGGCACGCACCAGCGTAGTCGGGACAAACGCCCGGTCTCGTTGAGGTGGCTGAGCAGGATCTGGCCCATCAAGGCCCATGCCCCGCCACCGGCCTCGATGGAGACCAGCTCGAAGCCGTGCTCTCGAAGCGTTCGCTCCAGGCCAAAGCGCGTGAAGCGCCAATGATCGAAGGGCACTTCATGGTGACGCCACTGCATGGGCACGCTGATGACCAGATGCCCCTGGGGCTTGAGCAGGCGGAAGCACTCGTTCAGGTACTGGTCGACATCCTCGACATGCTCGAGCACCTGCGTCGACAGAATGGTGTCGACCGAGGCATCGGGCAACGCCAGTCGTTGGCCTGGCACGAAGCGCAGGTCCGGCTCGACGCCGGCCGCTGCGGCCACCTCGGCGCCGATGTAGCGGCTCACCGCAGGCTCGAGCACGCGACGATAGGGCTGCCCCCCGCAACCAAAATCCAGCAGCACACCGCGAGCCACCGACAGGCAGGTCCGCAGCACCCAGGGATGCAGGAAGCTCAGCGTGATGTAGTGATGGCTGCGCACATCCACCGCGACCGAATCGATTCGCTTCAGGCCCTCCAGGGCAGCAGCCACATCATTCACGGTTCCGACTCCGATGGCAGGGGCACCCGGGGACGGCAATGCCGCTCATCCGGACAGATTGACCGACGCCACCTTAGTCATCCCGCAAGAAACGGTCGCCCCCTGGCCACCGGCAGGCCCCTGTTACCCGACGTACGGACAGACCCGCACGGTCACGCGATCGCCGGATTCCGAGTGCGGATCTCGACACGATCGGCATGCTGCTGCAGCCTTGCCGCCTCACCACCCTTTTCCTGCGCATGACCATGAGCCAGACCTCCAACACCCATCTCCTCTTCGTCAAGCGACCGGTTGGCTGGCCGGACGAATCATGCTTTCGCCTCGAACCCTGCGCCGAACCCGACTGCGGTCCGGAAGACGTGGTGGTGCAAGCCATCTGGCTGTCGCTGGACCCCTACCTGCGCGGGCGCATGAACGAGGGACCGTCGTACGCGCCCGGCTTCAAGCTCGAGCGACCGGTGATCTCGCGCGTGGTCGGCCGGGTCATCGCGTCGCGCAACGCACGCTTTCAGGAAGGCGATTTCGTCTGGGGCTTCCTCGACTGGGCCCTGCGGTCAGTGGTCCGCCGGGGCGAGGGCCTGCACAGGATCGACCCTGCACTGGGCCGCCCGAGCCTGGCCATCTCGGCGCTCGGCATGCCGGGACTCACGGCCTGGGTGGGTGCCATCGAACTCGGTCAGGTCACGCCGGGCGACACGGTCTACATCTCGTCGGCCGCCGGCACCATCGGGCAGCTGGCAGGACAGTTCGCCCGCCGCGCCGGCGCGCGCGTCGTGGGCTCGGTGGGCAGCGACGACAAGCTCGAGTACGTGCTCAAGCACTGCGGCTATCACGCGGCCTTCAACTACCGAAAGCGGGATCTGGACGAGGCCCTCGGCGAGCTCTGTCCGCAAGGCATCGACGTCTATCTGGACAATGTCGGCGGGACCACGCTGGAGGCCGCGCTGCGTCATGCCAACGTGGCGGCGCGCTTTCCGATCTGCGGGATGATCTCGCAGTACAACCAGGTCGCCGACCCGGGTATTCATGGCATGCAACTGATGGTCAGCAAGCGCATCGCCATGACCGGCTACATCGTCTATGACCACCTGCACAAGCTGCCCGCTTACCAGCAACGGGCCGCACCGTGGTTCCGCTCCGGCGAGATGCACTTCCACGAGGACATCGTGCACGGGCTGGAGCAGGCCCCCTCTGCGCTGATCGGGATGATGAAAGGCGAATCGCTGGGCAAGCGACTGGTGCAGGTGGCGCCCACCCCGCAGTGACGGGAAAGACCGTCCGCAATCACATCTGCATGGTATCGGCACAGGCATTTCGTCACACGCCAGGCGTGTGACGTCCGCAAGCGGTCCGGCGGGCCAGGACCCATCCGATCGGGCCAGTAGCCCGCAGAACACCGGACTGCGCAGTCCGGCACGCGAATTGCTTCGCTCCAGTCGTCACCCCGACTGGAGCTATGCCGTGTGCCCGACCTGTTCAAGACTGCCCGACGCCCAAGGTGGAGCCGTGACGCTCGCCAGTCGCGCTGCGCACGCAGGGCGACACCCGTGTTGATCTCGAGCCTCGAGACCGAGGGTCTGCTGATCCGGATCCCGCGCGATTCGGACGCGGAATCCCGCGCCTGTGACCGACTCCTGCAGGCGATCGAGTCGGACGCGACACCCTGGGCGCAGACCCGCGTCCTGGTTCGCGAGCAGCCCTACCAGATCATCGGCGCCGCAGCGAGCAGCCCCTGCGACGATGAGTGCGGCATACCGAGCGTGAAGGTCGCGCTGCATGTCGCCCCGCCCTCGGGTGCGCCGGCTCTGTCGGCGCAGGGCCTGCAGCGATTGGTGCAGGTCGCCCAGCGCGAACTCGCAAGCGACGCCATCGACACTCAACTGGAGGAGTCGGAAACCACCTTCGAGGCGCCACTGTCGAGCATTCTGGAGCGCCTCGGTCCCCTGGTCGACTGGCTGACGGCACGCCAGAGCGTTCCGCAGCAGGCGCACTTCAGATCGTGGCGCCAGACACCGATAGACGCAGCGGCACGTCTGCATGCAGAGCACATCGGAGGGCCGATCGAGGGCATGCGGATCCGGCTGGAACGCCTGGCACACGCCCCGGACGCCGACCAACCCAGGGTCCTGTTCGTGGGCGAGGAGCTGGCCGGCTTTTCAGTGCATGCCGGCCATGGTGGCACGCTGGACGTGCTGGCCAAGGTGATCGCGCCCGCCTTCCGGGCGCGCAGCACGGGCCTTGCCTGGGCAGACCTCCTGCTGATGCAGCACACCGCCCGCTGGGCGCAGGAACGGGGCTTTCAACGCTGCCGCTTCAGCTGCATGGCCGACAATGTCGACACCCGCAAGCTGGCTCATCGCATCGAGGCCCGGGTGATCGAGCACGCGGCCGTTCATCGCCTGATGTTGCGGGCCGCCTGAATCCGGGCGGCCTGAATTCAGGCCGCCCGAATGTCGACCGATCAGGCGCTCGCCTGCTCCAGGCCGAAGGCCTTGTGCAGGGCGCGCACGGCCAGCTCCAGGTACTTGTCCTCGATCACCACCGAGATCTTGATCTCGCTGGTGGAGATCATCTGGATGTTGATGCCCTCTTCCGACAAGGTGCGGAACATGGTGCTGGCGATGCCCACATGCGAGCGCATGCCGATGCCGACCACCGAGACCTTGCAGATCTTGGGATCACCAATGATCGCCCCGGCGTTGACCGCCTGCTTCACGGTGTTCTCGAGCACAGCAAGCGCCTTCGGGTATTCGGCCCGGCTCACGGTGAAGGAGAAGTCTGTGGTGCCCTGCGCACCCTGGTTCTGGATGATCATGTCGACGTCGACATTGGCGTCGGCAATCGGCCCCAGGATCTGGTAGGCGACACCCGGACGATCAGGCACGTTGGTGACGGTGATCTTTGCCTCGTCGCGCGCAAACGCGATACCCGAAATGACTGCCTGTTCCATCGTTGCCTCTTCCTCGAACGTGATCAGCGTGCCCGACACCATCTCTTCGGCCAGCGGCATGTCCGGTGGCGTGAGACTGGAGAGCACACGGGTCTTGACCTTGTACTTGCCGGCAAATTCCACCGACCGGATCTGCAGCACCTTGGAGCCGAGGCTGGCCATCTCCAGCATTTCCTCGAAGGTGATGCGAGGCAGTCGACGCGCTTCAGGCACGATGCGCGGATCCGTGGTGTAGACGCCGTCGACGTCGGTGTAGATCAGGCACTCGTCGGCTTTCATCGCCGCTGCCACCGCGACCGCGGAGGTATCCGAGCCGCCCCGGCCCAGCGTGGTGATGTGGCCGTTCGGATCGACGCCCTGAAAACCGGTGACGATCACCACCCGACCGGCGTCCAGATCGGCTCGAACCCGACTGTCGTCGATCGACAGG
Source organism: Burkholderiaceae bacterium (assembly GCA_044372165.1). GTDB lineage: Bacteria > Pseudomonadota > Gammaproteobacteria > Burkholderiales > Burkholderiaceae_E > UBA4615. The sequence goes on from JBILSK010000066.1 coordinate 3,990, forward strand.
ATGCGAGCCTTGGTGAAGGCGCTGTCGGTCTGGATCGGCACCTGCCAGCCGGCGTAGCTGACCGCATCGACGCCGATTGCCTTCAGGGCCATGGCCAGCAAGCCGACCGAGACCTGTTCGCCGGTCGAGGCGATCATGTCGAGCTCGCGCGGATCGGGCTGCGCCTGCAACTCGGTGGCGAGCCCGATCAGACGATTGGTCTCGCCCGACATGGCCGAGGGAACGACCACCAGACGGTGACCGGCGCGGTGCCACTTGGCAACCCGCTGGGCGACATTGCGGATGCGCTCGGTCGAGCCCATCGAGGTGCCGCCATATTTGTGAACGATGAGGGCCATGATCCTGGACCGGTGGATCCCGGTCAGCAAAAGCCGGTTGAGGGAAACCCGATAGTTTAGCTCAAGCGCTCCGGATTCGACCAACCTGCATCGAAGCAGAAGGCTGCCAGCAAGCCTTCTGGCGGGGGGGACCAGACCAGCTCGATGCCCGGGCTTGCCTGCGGCCAGTGGACGCTGCGGTCCATGCCGAAAGGTGCCGCCAGCAACAGAGCTTGGTCGCACCACAGGCCCGGAAACCCGCTGCGCACGAACGCGGGGATGGCGGCCTCCTGCCAGAGGTTCTTCAGCGTGCGCGCGGGTCGCCCGGGCATGGGTCGCACGCGGGTGGCGGTCGGCATCGGGCCGATCACCAGCGACTGAGCCGCCAGCCAATCGGGCGGCAGGCCCGTCGCCACGGGGCGACCGTGCAGCGTGCCCTGCTCGCCCAGGTCCAGGCTCGATGTCCCATTCCACGCCGGCAAGGCTCGCAGCGCAGGCGCAGACACCCGCGCACTTGCCTCCCAGGCCATCAGTCGATCGCGGTGACGCCACAGCAGCAGATGCTCGTGCCTCACCTCGCCGTAGGGGCCGGCACCCTGCAGCAACTGCGTGACCATCGCTTCCAGGCGCGCCTGCGTGGGCATGACCGTGCCCAGATCGCGCAACCACTGGCGCAGCAGCTGGATCGCTCGCGCATGCCCCAGGTCCACGATGCATCGCCGATCGAGCGCATGGCCGGGCGCTGAGTGGATGCGGGCCCGAGCCAGGTCCTCGCGCGCCCGTTCATGCACGATGGCGCGGGCCTCGCGCAGCTTGTCCAGCGCGGCCGGCAGCTGCCGGGGCAGCCCGGGCAACACCTCTCGCAACACCGGCAGCAGTCGATGACGCACCGCATTGCGTGGCCAGCGCTCGTCCTCGTTGCTGGGGTCCTCGATCCAGTCGATGCCCGCGACCCAGCCCCCCGCCTGTGCGGCCTCGTGCAAGGCCGCACGAGGCAGCGTCAACAGGGGCCGCAGCAGGGTCACGCCCTCGCGACAGTCACGCGGGGCAATGCCCGCCAGACCATCGATGCCACTGCCGCGCGCCCAGGCCAGCAGCACCGTCTCGAGCTGGTCATCGGCATGGTGGCCGGTCATGACGCCCGCAAGCCTGCGCCGACGGGCCGCGTCGAGCAGCACGCCATAGCGCTGGGTGCGCGCCCAGGCCTCGATGCTCTCGGCTGCTGCAGGTGCGCCCTGGGCGTGCAGCAAGTCGAAGCCCACGCCCAGGGCTTCGGCCTGCTGCGCGCAATGGCGGGCCCAGTCGTCGGCAGGCGCCTGCAGGTGGTGATGCACATGCAAGGCGACCACAGATGCCGGCCCCAGCACCGCGACCGCCGCATGCAGCAGGACGGTGGAGTCGAGCCCGCCACTGAAGGCGATGCCCCAGGGGGCAGCGGTGACCGCGGGCAGCCCGAGGGCTGCCCTCAGTGCCTCTTCAGCCGAGTTCCTTGACCTTGCCATAGGCCAGGATCCGCGCCTGGCGCTGGCGCACCAGGTCGGCTGGCTTCACGTTCTGGAACTGGCGCAGTGCTTCACCCAAGGCCCGCTTGAGCATCTGGGCCATCTGAGCCGGATCCCGGTGGGCGCCGCCCAGGGGTTCGCTCACGATGCGGTCGATCAGGCCCAGGGCCTTCAGACGATGAGCGGTGATGCCAAGGGTCTCGGCCGCATCGGGCGCCTTCTCCGAACTCTTCCAGAGAATGGCTGCGCAGCCTTCCGGCGAAATCACCGAGTAGACCGCGTACTGCAGCATCAGCACACAATCGCCGACCGCGATCGCCAGGGCACCGCCCGAGCCACCTTCGCCGATGATGGTGGTGATGATGGGCACCTTCAGCTCGGCCATCGCGAACAGATTGCGGCCGATGGCTTCGGACTGCCCCCGCTCCTCGGCACCGATTCCGGGGAAGGCACCTGGCGTGTCGACGAAGGTGATGACCGGCAGCCCGAATTTCTCGGCGGTACGCATCAGGCGCAGCGCCTTTCGGTAGCCCTCGGGACGCGGCATGCCGAAGTTGCGGGCCACCTTCTCCTTGGTGTCGCGTCCCTTCTGGTGACCGATCACCATCACTGCCTGACCATTGAAGCGGGCGAGGCCGCCGACCACGGACAGGTCATCCGCATACGAGCGGTCACCGTGCAGCTCGTGAAAGTCGGTGAACATCGCCTCGATGTAGTCGAGCGTGTAGGGCCGCTGCGGATGACGGGCCACCTGGGTCACCTGCCACGGCGACAGCCGCGTGTAGGTTTCCTTGACCAGGCCTTCGGCCTTCTTTTGCAACCGACCGATCTCGTCGGCGATATCGACCGCAGAGTCGTCCTGCACGAAGCGCAGTTCCTCGATCTTCGCCTCGAGTTCGGCGATCGGCTGTTCGAATTCCAGGAATGTCGTTTTCATCGTGTACTCAGTATTCGACCGGCAAGGGATCGAGGCTTCGCCACAGATACCAGGTGGCCACTGTCCGCCAGGGCTGCCAGCGCGCGCCGATCTCGGCCGCCTGGCCGCGGGTCACGGGTTGCCCGTCGTTGTACTGCAAGGCGATCGCCTTGAGAAGCCCCAGATCGTCCAAAGGATAAACATCCGGTCGCAACAGATTGAACATCAAGAACATTTCCGCTGTCCAGCGACCGATGCCCCGGACCTGGATCAGCTGCGATATCACGGACTCGTCGTCCAGGTCCGGCCAGGCGATCGGATCGACCGAACCGGTGACGAAATGGCGCGCGAGGTCGCGCACATATTCGGCCTTGCGGGTGGACAGTCCGGCGCGCGTCAACGTGCTCAGCCGCATGCGCGAGACGCGGTCAGGCACCACGGTGCCCGCGGCTTTCTCGAACCGCAACCAGACAGCCTGCGCCGCCTTGACCGAAATCTGCTGGCCGATGATGGAGCGCGCCAGGGTATTGAAGGGATCACCGCGCGAGCTCAGGGTACCCACGCCGCGCCACTGTTCGACCAGCCGCGCCATCGCCGGGTCGGCCTGCGAGAGGGCCTGTCCGGCTTCCTCCCACCAGACCGGACTCAGCGACACGCCTTGCAGGGCCATGTCAGCCGCGGCGCCACCGGGTGCCGGTCGGACTGTCTTCCAGCACGATTCCGGCCGCCTGCAGCTCGGCGCGGATGCGGTCGGCCTCGGCAAACTGGCGATCCTTCTTGGCCGCGGCACGCTGCGCGACCCGATCATCGATCTGCGCATCCGTCAGACCGCCAGCGTCCGTCTGCCCGCCTCGCAGTCCAGTGCGCAGCACCGTCTCGCGGTCGCGCTCGAGCAGGCCCAGCACACCGGCCAGGGCGCGCAACTTGCGCTCGACCAGCGGATCGCGGGTCCGATTGAGTTCACCGGCCAGCTCGAACAGCACCGAGATGGCCACGGGCGTGTTCAAGTCATCGTCCATGGCCTCCTGGAAGCGCACGGTTTCCGGCCAGGAGGCATCCGGCACCTCGCGCGCGGGCTCTCCCGCCGACAGGGCGGTGTACAGGCGCAGCAGGCTGGCCCGGGCATCCTCGAGGTGTGCATCCGAATAGTTGAGCGCGCTTCGGTAGTGGGCGCGCAGCACGAACAGGCGCAGCACCTCGGGGTCGAAGGACTTCAGCACCTCGCGGATGGTGAAGAAGTTGCCCAGCGACTTGGACATCTTCTCGTCGTCCACCCGCACGAAACCGTTGTGCATCCAGT
>JBILSK010000067.1:0-7994 GCA_044372165.1 Burkholderiaceae bacterium
GTACTCGCGCAGCGCAGGGGTGACTTCGAGATGATGCCCGGTAATGGAGAGATTCATGCGTGCCTCCTGAGGCGTGTAAAGGACTCGAAAACGACTCGATCAAGGATGCAACGGCTGCCAGGGAGGCGGGCCGGGCGACGTCCTTCGCGTGCTTGCAGCGACCTACAGCGACTTGCGCTGTGCGACCGGTGCAATCTGGAGCGCCTCGCGGTACTTGGCCACGGTGCGCCGTGCGACGACGATGCCCTGCTCGCCGAGCAGTTCGGCGATCCGGCTGTCAGACAAGGGTTGGTGGGGGTCCTCCTCGGCGATGAGTTGTTTGATGACGGCACGGATCGCGGTGCTCGATGCCGTGCCGCCGGTGTCGGTTGCCACATGGCTGCCGAAGAAATACTTGATCTCGAACGTCCCGAATGGCGTCGCCATGTACTTGTGCGTTGTCACCCGCGAGATCGTGGACTCGTGCAAGCTCAGTTCCTCCGCGATTTCGCGCAGCACCAGCGGCCGCATGGCGACGGCGCCGTGGGTGAAGAAAGCCTGCTGTCGGTCGACCACCGCCTGAGACACCCGCTGGATCGTTTCGAATCGCTGTTGGACATTCTTCACCAGCCAGCGCGCTTCCTGCAACTGGGTCGAGAGATTGCCGTTTGATGCAGATCGCCCCCGCTTGAGAATCTGCGCGTAGACATCGTTGATCCGCAGCTTGGGCATGACGTCCGGATTGAGTGTCGCCTGCCAGCCCGATCGGGTGCGGCGCACGATGACATCCGGGACGACGAAAGCGGCGGGCTCGCCCGCAAAGCCGCTGCCCGGGCGCGGATTGAGCGACTGGATCAGGGTCTGGGCCTCGCGCAGCGCGTCGTCGTCGCAGCGCAGCAGCCGCTTGAGTCGGGCGAAATCGCGCGCGGCCAGCAGATCGAGGTGATCCCGCGCGACCAGCATGGCCAGCCGGAAGATGGCGCGCTCGGGGCGGTCGGCCTCGGCAATGGCGGCCAGCTGCAGCATCAGGGATTCAGACACCGAGCGTGCGGCGATCCCGGGCGGGTCGAAGCTCTGCAACAGGCGTAGCGCCCCGGAGATTTCCTCGGGTTCGAGCTCAAGTTCCACCGGCAGCGCGGCGAGCACTTCGTCCAGCGGGGTGCGCAGATAACCGTCTGGGTCGAGTTCCTCGATCAGCAGGGTCACCAGTACGCGGTCACGTTGGGAGGCACCGGTGCCGGCCAGCTGGCCGATCAGATGCTCGACCAGGGTGATGCCGCCATCGCCAATCTGGGCAAAGTCACGGTCGTCGCCATCGTTGTCGCCATCACTGCGACTGCCGCGTCCGTCTGCCCCCCAGTCCTGTCCGAACCCGTCGCCGTCGTCGTTCGAGCCGCGGTCGCCATCGCCCTCGAATCCGCTGTCCTCGCCTGCGCCGTCGGCGCTGCTGGCAGGTGCATCGGCGGTCTGGGTGGGCGAGTCGGACTGCGAAGACACCGACGATGCACTGCCGGTGTCCAGAGAGCCGTTCGGCGAGATCCTGGCGCAATCGGCCAGCGGGTCGTCGAGGCGCTCGAGCAGCGGATTTTCAGCCAGGATCTGTTCCAGTTCCTGGCTGAGCTCGAGCGTGGACAGCTGCAGCAGTCGGATCGACTGCTGCAGCTGTGGCGTCAGTGCCAGATGCTGGGAAAGCTTGAGCTGGAGAGAGGGTTTCATGTCCGCTGCGCCGCCTGGCCCATCGGGACCCTGCGTTCACATCCGAAAGTCTTCGCCGAGGTAGGCCTTGCGAACACGGTCGTCTCGGACCACTTCGTCAGGGCGCCCTGAAGCAAGAACGGTTCCGTCATTGATGATGTATGCGCGATCACAAATTCCCAAGGTTTCACGAACATTGTGGTCGGTGATCAGGACACCGATCGATTTTTCCTTCAGGAAGCGAACGATTCGCTGGATTTCGATCACTGCGATCGGATCGACCCCGGCAAAAGGCTCGTCGAGCAGGACGAATCGGGGCGAGGTCGCCAGCGCCCGTGCGATCTCCAGGCGCCTGCGCTCGCCACCCGACAGCGACTGGGCTGGATTCGATCGCAGGTGGGCGATCTGCAGTTCGCCCAGCAATCCATCCAGCCGCTTGTTCAACTCGGCCTTCCCGAACGGCCTGCCTTGAGTATCGACCTGCAGCTCCAGCACTGCCAGGACATTTTCCTCGACGGTCAGTTTTCGGAAGACAGACGCTTCCTGGGGCAGGTAGGACAGACCCAGGCGGGCCCGCTGATGAATGGGCAGACGGTTGATCGACTGACCGTCCAGCTCGATCTGGCCGCCGTCCGTCGGCACCAGGCCGGCAATCATGTAGAAGCAGGTTGTCTTGCCGGCGCCGTTGCGTCCGAGCAACCCGACCACTTCGCCGCTGGCCACTTCCACGCTGACGTCGCGCACCACGCGACGCCCGTGATAGGCCTTCATGAGGTGGCGCGCGGCCAGCCGGCTGACGGCCGCGCCGGAGGCCACGCGAGAGCCCGCCATGTTCAACGGGACGGGGGCCGGCCCGGGGCGGGCCGTGCCGGTTCGCCTGCGCCGGGCTCGGTGAGCCTGGGCTGGATCACGACCTTCACACGTCCGCTGGAGGCGGACGGACCGGTCGCGCTGCCCGAAGCGCCCTCGACGTTGAACTGTTCGGTGCGACTGTCGTAGACGATGACCGGCCCTTCGATCTCGTCGACGACCCGGGTGCCTTCGAGACGTCGGACCTTGGCCTTGCGGGTGAGGCGCACCACTTCGGACTTGCCGTTGTAGTCGATCTCCTCGCCATAGCCCTCGATCCACTCGTCGAGCCCCTCGCGCTTTTGCCGGAAGCTGGCGAGCTTGCCGCTGGTGGCGGCGTGCTGATAGCCCTCGGGGTCCTGGCTCAGGACCATTCGCTCACCCTTGATGGTGATCGTGCCGCGGGTCAGCAGCACCGAGCCGGTGAACACATTGACCTGCTTGAGATCGTTGTACTCCATCCGGTCTGCCTCGACCTGGGTGGGCTTGAAGCGGTCGGCGCGTTCGGCACTGGCCGGGGTCCAGGCGAGTGCGGCGCCGACCACGAGCAGCCAGCCCGCCCCGTCACGCATGCGGCGGACTTGGGAGGCCATGAAGGAGGACGATTGAATCGCCTGGAAGGAGCGTCGGCGCATGGTGGGTCGGTTGGACCGTTTCAACGCGTCGTCGTGGCCGACCGAAAGGCCGGAGCCGGCGGATCGGGAGTGCCGGGGGGCTGCATGACGGCGCGAACCTGCGAGTCTAACCGCAGAATCCGGGCACGGTTGTCCAGCTCGAACCCGACCCCGTGCAATTCGTGCGGACCGTTGAGCAGGCGCACCGCCTGATCGGTGCGCACGATGTCCGAGTCGGGCAGGACGATGGCCTGCTCGGTCTCGGCGACCAGCCAGGCTGTCGTGCCGGGGCGCGGCTCCCGGGTCAGCCGCACCTCGCCGCGCAGCTCGACCTCCTGAGCCTGCTTGCCCTCGTGGTTGAAGAGGGTCCCGTGGCGGGCGGTCACTGTCACGCGGGGTTGGCCGGGGTGCAGGCTCACCATCAGCGGCGAATCGAACTGCGCAGAATCATCGGCGGGAAAATGGGCGAGCGATCGTGCCTCGATGCGATAGGCCGGTTCGCCGCGCTCGTTCATCGTGAGCAGCGCCAGGCGGTCGACGAAATAGTCGGGTTCGTGGGCGGCGAGCGTGCGCGCAGGCCCACTGCCACGACTGCGTTCCGCGGTTGCGGCGAGGTAGAAGGTGAACAGCCCCAGCGCGGCCAGCAAGGCGATGGAGACCCCGGCCGCGATGCGGTCGTAGGCGCGCGCACCCATCGCCAGACGGGGGCGGCGAACCGCGTCGGAATCAGGCGCGCCGGCCATCGTGACGACCGATTGCCTCGGCGAGTCGGCCCTGGGCCTTCAGCAGGTACTCGGCCAGTTCGCGGGCCGCGCCCCCACCCGCCGGCAGGCGTGCCGTCCAGTGAGCGGCCTGCAGGACTTCGGGAGCGGCATCCGGGACCGCGGCGGCAAAGCCGACCGCCTGCATGACGGTGAGGTCAGGCCAGTCATCTCCCATGAACCCGCAGTGATCCAGCGACAGGCCGCGCGCGTCGGCCAGATCGCGCAGCGCGGCCGCCTTGTCGCCGACGCCCTGCAGCACGGTTGCGATGCCCAGTTCGGCGGCACGGCGGGTGACGATGGCGGATTGCCGCCCGGTGATGATGGCCACCTCGATGCCCGCCTGGCGCAAAAGCACCAGTCCGAGGCCGTCGCGCACCGAAAAACGCTTGAAGGTTTCACCGTCCGGGCCGATGTGAATGCCGCCGTCGGTCAGCGTGCCATCGACATCGAAGGCCATCAGCCGCACTGCGGCGGCGCGTTGTTCCGGGCTCATACCACTCGCGCCAGCAGCAGGTCGTGCAGGTGCAGCACCCCGACCACCTTGCGCGTGGCATCGATCACGGGGAGCTGGTTGATACGCCGCTCTTCCATGATGTGCACGGCTTCGACGGCCAGGCTGTCCGGCGCGATCGTGGTGGGGCGTGTCGACATGACGTCATCGATGCACAGGGCGCTCAGGTCGGTGGTCCGCTCGAGCACCCGACGCAGATCGCCATCGGTGAACAGTCCGGCCAGCCGACCCTCGGTGTCCTGCACCGTGGTCATGCCCATGCGCTTGCGCGTCACTTCGAGGATGGCGGCCGGCAGGCTGGCGCCACGGGGCACGGACGGAACGGCATCGCCGGTGCGCATGACATCGCTGACATGGGTCAGCAGCTGGCGCCCGAGCGAGCCACCCGGATGCGAGCGCGCGAAATCGGCTGCACCGAAGCCGCGTGCGTCGAGCAGTGCGACGGCCAGCGCATCGCCGAGCGCCAGTGCAGCGGTGGTGCTGGCGGTCGGCGCGAGGTTCAGCGGGCAGGCTTCCTTGTCGACCCGGGCGTCGAGATGGGCATCGGATTGTCGGGCCAGGGGAGAGTCGGGGTTGCCGGTGATGGCGATCACGCGCGCGCCCTGCCGCTTGACCGGTGCCACGATCGCCAGGAGCTCCTCGGTCTTGCCCGAATTGGACAGCGCGATGAACACGTCCGCCTGCGTCACCATGCCGAGGTCGCCATGACTGGCTTCAGCCGGATGAACGAAGAAAGCTGGCGTGCCGGTCGAGGCCAGTGTGGCCGCCAGCTTGCGGGCGATGTGCCCCGACTTGCCGATGCCGCTCACCACCACGCGCCCGGTGCAGGCAAGGATCAGGTGGCATGCCGTGACGAAGCCCTGATCCAGGCGGCCCGCCAGCGCCTCGACGGCCTGTGCCTCGATCTGCAAGACCTCGCGCGCACGTGCCAGCAAGCGGGCGGGATCGTGTCGGCTGGATACAATGGGGTCGATCATCGAGGCAGTATAGCGTCGCCTCAGACCCCCTCTTTCTTCGGCACTTGTCCATGCTCTCGGCCCACGAAGTCACCCTGTTGCTGCTCATCGCGAGCATCCTGGCGGTGATCGTGCTGCGGCGCATCGACATGCCGCCGCTGGTGGCCTACCTGGTCGTTGGCGCGGTCCTGGCCCCCTTTGCCTCGGTCCTGTCGGTCGATGCGCATGCGCTCGAGACCTTGGCCGAACTCGGCGTGGTGTTCCTGATGTTCACGCTGGGGCTGGAGTTCAGCCTCACCAAGCTGCGGACCATGCGCCGATTCGTGTTCGGCCACGGCCCTTTGCAGGTCGGTCTCACCATGGGCCTGGTCATGGCCGCGCTGCTGGTGATGCCGCAGTCATGGATCTTGATGATCCTGCCGGGTGGGCTGGACTGGCGCGGCGCCTTCGCGCTGGGCGCGGCGCTCGCCATGTCCTCGACCGCGCTGGTGAGCAAGATGCTCGCCGAGCGGCGCGAGCTCGAGACCGAGCACGGCCGGCGGATCTTTGCCGTGCTGCTGTTCCAGGACCTGGCGCTGATTCCCCTGCTGATCGTGATCCCCTCGCTGGGAGGTGGGCAGGGGGCCTGGTGGATGGAGGTCGGCTGGGCGCTGGCCAAGGCCTCGGTGCTGCTCGTCGTGCTGTTGCGGTTCGGGCCACCGCTGATGCAAGGCTGGTTCATGAAGGTCGCCCGGCAGCGATCGCACGAACTGTTCACGCTGAACATCCTGCTCGCCGCCCTCCTGTTTTCGTGGCTCACCGAACGGGCCGGCCTGTCGATGGAGCTCGGTGCCTTCGTGGCCGGCATGCTGATCTCGGAGACTGAATACCGCTATCAGGTCGAAGAGGACATCAAGCCGTTCCGGGACATCCTGCTGGGCGTCTTCTTCATCACCATCGGCATGAAGCTGGACCTGGGCGTGGTGCTGGCGTCCTGGCAGCTGGTGCTGCTGTTTGCGGTGGTGCCCATTGCACTCAAGCTCGGCGTGATGGCCGCCACCTGCGCGCTCATGCGAGATCCGGCGCCCACCACCATCCGGACGGCCGTCTGGCTGACTCAGTCGGGCGAGTTTGCCTTCGTGCTGCTCGCCCTGGCGGTCAATGGGCGCCTGATCGACGCTGCTGACCTGCAGCCGGTCCTGGCTGCCATGCTGATCTCGCTGCTGTTCAGCCCCTGGTTGATCAGTCGGGCCGACTGGCTGGCGCTGCGTGTCTCGGGGCAGGAATGGATGATGCGTTCGCTGCAATTGCAGACCATTGCGGCGCGCAGCATGACGCGCGACAAGCACATCATCATCTGCGGCTTCGGTCGCAGTGGCCAGAGCCTGGCGCATGTGCTGGAGGCCGAGCACGTGCCCTTCGTCGCCCTGGACCTGGACGCCGACCGCGTGCGTCAGGCGGCCAGCGCGGGGGAGTCCGTGGTGCTGGGCGATGCGACCCGCCGCGAAACGCTGGTCGCCGCGGGGGTGCATCGCGCAGCCGTTCTGGTCGTGACCTATGCCGACACGCTCAGCACGGTCCGCCTGCTCAAGGCTGTCCGGGAGCTGGCCCCGCAGTTGCCCGTCGTGGTCCGGACCGCCACCGACGCCGAACTCGAGCGGTTGCGCCAGGCCGGCGCCACCGAAGTGGTGCCGGAGGTCGTGGAAGGCAGCCTCATGCTGGCCTCGCACGCCCTGGCGTTGACCGGCATGCCCCTGGCGCGGGTCCTGCGTCGCATCCGCGCCATCCGGGAAGACCGCTACAGCCTGCTGCGAGGCCATTTCCATGGTCAGGATGACCAGGAAAGCGAGACCATCGAAGAAGATCACCGGCGATTGCATGCGGTCACGCTGACCGAAGGAGTGAAGGTGATCGGTCGCCCCATGGGCGAATTGCCACTCGAAGGCTGCACCCTGCGTGCCCTGGTGCGCGAGGGGCGGCGTCAGCTGGCCTGGCCGGCGAACCTGAGGGTACAGGCCGGCGACACGCTGGTGCTGGTGGGCACGGTGGAGCAGGTCGAGGCCGCCGAGCGGCGCTTGCTGGGTCGCTGAGGCCTCGCGAGGACCCGCCCGGCGCAAGGACGTGCCGCCCGATGCAGGCGCCCCTTGATACACTGCGCAGCCTTCCCGACCCGGCGCGTTCTGCTGCCGATCACCCGCTGCTGCTCACACGCCATCGTGTCCCTGCCCGCCTCCCCTTTCGTCGCGATCGAAGGCCTGAAGTTCGGCTATTCCGACGGCCGACCGCTCCTGCATGAGGTGTCCTTGCAGGCCGGGCGGGGCGAAGTCGTGGCCCTCATGGGCGGGTCGGGGTCGGGCAAGACCACCTTGTTGCGCCTGCTCGGCGGGCAGTTGCGCCCGGATGCCGGCCAGGTGCTGTTTGATGGCGAGGATGTCACCCGACTGGATCGCGCCGGCCTGTATCGGTTGCGCCGTCGCATGGGGATGCTGTTCCAGCACGGTGCCCTGTTCACCGACCTGACGGTGTTCGAGAACGTGGCCTTCCCGCTGCGCGAGCACACTCGCCTGCCTGAATCGATGATCCGGGATCTCGTACTGATGAAGCTCGATGCGGTCGGGCTGCGCGGTGCCGCGCCCCTCATGCCCTC
>JBILSK010000068.1:0-7978 GCA_044372165.1 Burkholderiaceae bacterium
CCAGGTCAGCCCCGAGACCACGAATCGGCTCTGGGTTGACCGACTGGGGCAGCCGCTGCTCGAGCGCTTCGAGGACGTGACTGTCGAGATCGCGCCGGTGCGCTTCAACACGCCCTTTGCGTTCGCCGCGGGCCAGGGTGACCGCGCCTTCCCGGGCGCGGTGCGCGTGCTGTCGGATCTGGCAGGACCGGGGCGCTTCGGACTGCCCCTGGATGAGGGCCTGCTGGAGGCCAGGGTGCAGGTGGAGATGACCCGCTCCGGATCCCTGTGGACCTGGATCCGTCAGCTGACCTCCATGCCCTTGACGCTCAATGCACGGCTGACGCTGCTGACGGATGCCTGGTCGGCTTCAGGTCCCCGAGGTCCCGCTGCTGACAGCGTGGAAGCGCGTGTCGCGGCCGGTGCGGCCGTGCCGGTGGTGGAGCCTGTGCTTCGGGCTGCCTGGTTGCCGGTACGCGCACTCATCGCCACGGCGTCTGCAGTGGGCCTGGAGTCTGCCGCGCAGGGCTGGCAACCGTGGTCGATCGATGTCGATCGGGTGCCTGCCGATCGACTCGGCGATGCCATGGCGCAGCCGCCGTACCCCCTCGGTGTCACCTGGACATCGAGCCCCGAGACCCCCTGAAACGTGACGGAGACACCGATGGACGCTTTGCCCGAGCAAGTCAGGCAGGAAATCGTGATGAAGGCGGCCGATATCGACGGCCATTCGGTCACCACGTATCGCTTTCACAGCAGCGACGCACCCGAAGACCTGAAAGAGGTGGTCGCCCGGCATTTCAAGCAGGCAGGCCGCCATGTGATTGCCACCACGAGAGGGGCGTGGCAGATCGTGTCGGCGCGAGACGAGCAAGGCATCGCCACCGTGCAACTGCGGGCCAGCGCACGAGGTAGCGAAGGCCTCGCCTCGCAGTGGCGACCGGTTGCATCCGCGCCGCGCGGGGTGTTGCCGGTTCGAGACTGGCTGCCGGCACGGGCTCGGGTGATTCGTGAGGTCGGCCACCAGGATCCCGGCCGAGACGCCGGCACCCTTGTGGCCCTGGTGGACGCAACGCCTGAGCGCGCGGCCGATCAGCTGAAGCGCCGTGCGCAAGCCGATGGCTTCCAGCCCGATCCGGCGCTTGGGATGCCAGCGCAAGGAGCGGCCTGGTTTCGCGGCGGGGAACCGCTGTCCGGCCAGGCCTTTGCCTTGCGGCGCGGGGTCGAGGAGGTGATCGCCACCGTCTCGGTGCATCGCGACTCGACCGCAGTGGTGTTGCACTGGAGTCGTGCGCAATGAACAGACGACTCACGCTCGCGTGCGCTGCCCGCCATCAGACCGGGCAAGTGGCCACCGAATACCTCCTTGTGCTGGGTGTGCTGGCCCTGGCTTGGGGACTGGGTGCTGGCAAGCCGATCGAACAGGTGGTCGGCGCGCTGCACGCTCAATACCAGCGCTTCGCCTGGGCGATGTCACTGCCATGAAACACGCTGTTCACACTCTCATCGGCCGGCTTCGAAGCGGCGTCGAACGCAGGAAGGCGACCTGGCTTGCGATCGGCGCGCTCGGGTTCGGTGCTCTCGCAGTGCTCGGGGCCCGCAACTACATCGGTGATCGCGTGGCACAGGAAAAGGCACGCTTGGCCACGCCCCCGGAGATGATCGAGCTGGTGGTGGCGCGCCACGAGTTGCGCCGCAACGACATCGTGTCGGCCGAAACCATGGCGGTGCGAAGCCTGCCCAAGGCGTTTGCGCCAGGCGGGGCCGTGTTGCCTGCGCGCTTTGACAGTGTGCTGGGCAGCCGATTGATGAGCGCGATGAAAGCAGGCGAACCGCTGTTGTCCGGCAACCTGACTGCTGTCGAATCCACCGCCATCTCCAGTCGTATCCGGCCCGGTGTGCGAGCGATGACAGTGGCCGTGGATGAGGTGAATTCGCTGTCGGGCATGCTGCAGCCCGGCGACCGCATCGACATCATCCTCTCGGCCCGCGTCCCCGGGGCGGCCGGTGTGTCGACGAGCGAGGTCACGCGCACCGTGATGCAGGATGTCCCGGTGCTGGCAACCGGCCGCCAGTCCCGACCCGGCGTCGCAGGTGAAGAGTTCTCGGGCGGGCGGCCCTTCACCTCGATCACCGTCGAGGTCGATCCCGTGCGCGCCCAACGTCTGGTGGTGGCCCAGCGCAGCGGCAAGCTCACAGCGGTCCTGCGCAATCCGGGCGATCGCGACGCAGTCGCCGAACCTCGGCTCGATGTTCACGCGCTGCTCGGCTTGCCAGTCCCCGTGGCGGCACCGGTGGTCGTGCCCCCTGTGGTGCGCACGCCGATCGAACCGGTGGCCAACGGCCCGCAGATCATCGTCGGGGGGCGCGGCCCCCTGCCAGGCACATCCATGGCGGCCAGCCCGAATGGAGCGACAGCTCCGAGCAACCCTTCGTCCGTCCCAGTGCGTTCGGAACATGCCGCAGGTTCGTCGCTTGAGCCCGCTGCAACGGGGGCTTCAAGCGGGCTGTCAGCGGGCAACGCCCCGTCAACGTCCGTGCCCCCTGGGGGTGCGCCTGCCGCGGCCTCGCCGCCCGCCGTGTTTTCCATGCCGCAAGCGCCGTCCAGCGTGCCTCTGTATCGCTGAGCGCATTGCATCGATCGATCTTTGTCACCGAACTCGAGACGCACCATGTTCCCAATTCACCTGCCATGTCGCCCGCGTGAAGCGCTCGTCGCTGTCCTGGCCGTATGCGGCCTCGGGCATGCCACGCCCGCGTGGTCGGCGTCCAACGATTCCCCCGTCCCCATCGTCCTGTATGTAGGCCAGGCCCATGTGCTCAATGAACGCGAGGTCCGCAGGATGGCCGTGGGCAATGGCAAGGTCCTCCAGGCGACTGCGCTTGATGATCGGCAGGTCCTGGTTCTGCCTGAGTCGCCCGGACAGAGCTCCTTGCTGGTCTGGGGCCGCACCGGGCCCGAGCGAACGTATGTGTTTCACGTCCTGCCGGCTGACACCTCGCGACTGCTGGCAGAGGTGCAGGCCATGCTGGGTGTCGCGTCCAAGGTCGCGGCCCGCCTGGTCGGTGACAAGATCCTGATCGAGGGCAGCGAGGTGACCGAAGAGCAGGCCGCGCGCATTGCCGAAATCGCCCGGCGATATCCGCAGGTGGTGAACCTCGTGTCTCGAGTCGGCATGGAGCGAATGATCACGATGGATGTGAAATTCATCGAGATTCGCCGTGAACTTCTTGAGGACCTCGGGGTCAAGTGGAATGGCTCAGCCCAGGGGCCGAGCTTTCAGATCATCGGCGACCTTCACCGCAGTTCAGCGCTGACACCCGGCGGTGCGGCACAGGGCAGCGGGCTGGTCATACGCCCCCGCATTCCGCCTTTCGCGAGCAGCCTGTCGCTCGTGTCGTCCTTGAGCTCGATGCTCAATTTCCTCGTGCAGCAGGGGCATGCGGCCATTCTGGCCGAACCTCGACTGTCATGCCGATCAGGCGGTAGTGCTCGTTTCGTCGCGGGGGGCGAACTTCCGATCCCGATGTCCGGTGCACTGGGCACGGCCTCGGTGGGCTTCAAGGAATACGGGATCAAGTTTGATGTCAGCCCTCAGGCCAACGAGAGCGGTGTGATCGCGGCACGGATCGGAACCGAGATTTCCGCGATCAATTTCGAGATTGCCGTCAATCAGGTGCCCGGACTCACCAAGCGACGGGCTGAAACCGAGGTCAATCTGCGAGAAAACGAGACCCTGGTCATTGCCGGACTGCTGACCGACGAAGGTTCGCGGAACATGGACAGAGTCGCGGGTGCCAGCGAACTGCCGGTGCTTGGTCCGCTGTTCCGATCGCGTCAGTTCCGTGATCGTCAGACCGAGCTGGCGGTATTCATCACCCCTCGATTCGTCAGCGGCGAACCTGACAGCACACCGGCCAGCTCCGCGCTGCCGCCCATGCGGGAACCGACGCGCTTGCTTCCCGCCACGCGCTTGCCCGCAGACATGAGTGCGCCCGAGTCGCCAGGGATGCCCCCCGCATTCTGGGGGCAGGTACCGGAGGGACAGGTCGATGCAGCCGCAGCGATTCAGCCGAGTCCGGCTGCGGTGACCTCTCCGGCGGCGTCGGCACCTTCGCGCACTGTTGCCGAGCCGCCTGCGGCCGCGCATCCAGTCGCCAACGACACGCCGACGCCTGACCGGGGTGTCAGCCGTCGCTGGCGCATCGAGCGCGAGCGCCTGCGAATGGTGGATTGACGCTTGATTGCGAGCGGCTTGTCAAACCCAGGGGACCAAGGAGTATTCGATGTTCAACATCACGATCGAAGAGCCCGGTGGCAGCGCGCGCACCGAGGTGCTCAGCCGAGTGCCTTTCAGGATCGGGCGGGGCAGGGAGTGCGACCTGATCCTGGCGGGCTGGCGGGTCGCCCGAGAACACGCGGAATTGAGAGCACTGGGTGAGGGTTTGCGCGTGGTTGATTCGGGCAGCCTGGTGGGCACCCTGGTCAACGGCGAGCGTGTGCCGGACTTCGGCCCGCTGGGGCCGTCCGATGTCATCGAGATTGCCGGCTATCGATTGCGAGTTCAGCAGCAGGCCGCGGGGCTCGACGATCACGTTGACCATGAGGCCGCCAACACGCGCGATGCCCTCGCCTGGCGGCGCAGGGTACACCTCGATGTGTTGCGTGCGCTCGATCTGCGCCGGCGCGATCTGAGCCTGGCCGACCCGATGACGCTGCGCCAGGAGATCCGCAGTGTCATCGAGGCCTTGCTCGCCGATCTGGCCGATCTGCCCTCGCACATCGATCGCGAGCGCCTGATCGTCGAGGTGCTCGACGACGCGGTCGGACTCGGTCCGCTTGAGCGTCTGCTCCAGGATCCGGGCATCAGCGAGATCATGGTCAATGCGGCCGATGACATCTGGATCGAGCGTCACGGCACCTTGACACGCGTGGCAGCCGCGTTTCCCGATGCAGCCTCGGTACGGGCCGTCATCGACCGGATCGTCGCACCGCTGGGGCGGCGAATCGACGAGTCGGCACCGATGGTCGATGCCCGACTGGGGGATGGATCGAGGGTGAACGCGATCATTCCGCCGCTTGCCGTACGCGGGCCGACACTGACGATTCGCCGCTTCACTCGAAGCCTGCAGGCGCCCCATGACTTGCTTGCGGTGGGCGCGGCCAGTCAGGCCATGCTCGAATTTCTTCGCGTGTGCGTTGAACGACGACGCAACGTGGTGATCTCGGGCGGTACCAGTTCGGGCAAGACCACGCTGCTCAATGTGCTGTCGAATCTGATCCCGGCCTCGGAGCGCATCGTCACCATCGAGGACGCCGCCGAGCTGAGCCTGGCATCGGGGCACATCGTGAGGCTGGAGGCTCGACCCGCCAACCTCGAAGGTCGCGGGGAGATCACCATTCGGGACCTGGTCCGCAATGCGCTGCGCATGCGACCCGATCGCATCGTCGTGGGCGAGTGCCGCGGGGGCGAGACGCTCGACATGCTTCAGGCCATGAACACGGGCCATGACGGCTCGCTCACCACGATTCACGCCAACAGCCCGCGCGACGTGATTTCCCGGCTGGAGGTGATGACGCTGATGGCCGGCATGGAGCTGCCCGTGGTGGCGATTCGAGAACAGATTGCCTCGGCGGTCGATGTGGTCGTCCATCAAGCGCGATTTGCCGATGGCAGTCGGCGCATCACATCGATCATGGAGGTCACCGGGATCGAATCGGGGCGGGTCCAGATGCAGCCGCTCTTCGAGTTTCGTCAGCGCGCGGGGGGACGCGGCGCCGATGTCGTGGGGTCGTTTCAAGCGTGCGACACCGTCCCATCTTTCTATGAAGCCTTGCGCAATGCCGGCGCAGAGCTCGATCTGGGCCTGTTCCAGGAGTCGGGTCATGCGCGCTGAACTCCTCCCCATTTTGCTGGCTGCCTTCGCATCGGTTGCCTTGGCGTCATTGAGCCTGTCCCGGGCGCTCGAGCGATACGCGCAGCGATGGCGGACCCGGTTCGGCGTCGATGTGGGGTCCGGTTTGAAGGAATCCTTCATCCACCTGGACGCTGACCGGATGTTCCGGGCCCACCTGGCCCTGATTGCAATGGCTGCCGGCGTCGCCATGGCAGCAACCGGTCAGCCCGGGATCGCGCTTGCAATTGTGGTCATCGTGGGCGCACTGCCGGCTGTTGCGCTGCGTTGGTTGCGGCAATCCCGACGCAAGCGGCTTTCGGCACAGTGGCCCGATGCCGTGATGCTGATTGCCGGTGGCTTGCGGGCGGGCGCCAGCATCCAGCAGGCCATCCGTCAGGCTGCAACGGAACTGCCAGCGCCGGCGGGCAAGGAGCTCGATCTGGCCTTGCGGGAGCAGCGTCTGGGTGTGGCGTTCGATGAAGCGATGGCGCATCTGGAGCAGCGAGTGCGCATGGAGGAGGTCTCGCTGTTTGTCGCATCCGTTCGGATCGCACAGGACAGTGGCGGCAATCTCGCCGAGACCCTCGAGCGCCTGGCTGACACGCTCAGACGAAAGGCCGTCCTGGAGGGGAAGATCGATGCGCTGACTGCCCAAGGACGGCTGCAAGGATGGGTCATGGTCGCCTTGCCTGGGGTGGTGGGCGTGGCGCTGGCGCTGATCGATGCAGACGCGATGCGGCCCTTGTGGACAACGTGGCAGGGTGGGGTGGTCTGTGCAGGCGTGCTCGTGTTCGAGGGCCTGGGGCTGCATGTCATCCGAAGGATTGTGAGCATCGATGTCTGATACCGAACTGCTCATGGTGCTGGGGTGCATGGCGCTCTCGATGCTGTCCGGATGGCAGTGGATGTCGCAGCTCCTGCGCCCGGGGGCGCGGTCCGGTCCGGATGGACTGAATCGCGCGCCTCTGTGGTGGCGAGGCCTCGCGCCGGTGATCCGTCACCTGTTGCCACTGGCTGCACGTCTCATGTCTGCTCGAAGCGCAGCACGCACCGAGTCCCTGCTCCGTCAGGCCGGCCTGGATTCGGTGCTGAAGTCGACCGATTTCGTCGCAGGGCAGCTGCTCGCCGCGGTCGTCGGCGCGGTGCTGTCGTGGGTCTGCCTGAATACGATGGAGCGGATCGGACTTATCCCGCCACTTGACTCGAATCACGCGCTGACACTCGCGGGTGCAGTGCTGTTGAGCGTCTGGTACCCCCTGGCGTGGGTGAAGGCCAGGCGGGCCGACCGACTGCGTCGGATATCGCGGGAATTGCCCTTCTATCTGGACATCGTGACCCTGTCGGTGGAGGCCGGTGCGAATCTGACTGGCGCCTTGCAGTACGCCGTCGCCAAGGGCCCGGAGGGGCCGTTCAGAGAGGAGCTGGACCGCACGCTGGGCGATGTTCGTACCGGACGAAGCCGTGGCGACGCCTTGCGCGCGCTGGGCTCGCGCCTGGAGTTGCCGGCCGTATCGAGCTGGGTGGCCGCCTTGCTGGCAGCCGAGCGTCAGGGCAGCAGCCTGGGCCCGATATTGCGCGCACAGGCAGAGCAAAGACGCCAGGAGCGATTTATCGCGGCCGAGAAGCGGGCCATGAAAGCGCCCGTGAAGATGCTTGTGCCGCTCTTGCTGTTCATCTTTCCCTGCACCTTCGTGCTGCTGCTGTTTCCGGTGGCCGTGAGACTCCTTCAGGAGGGACTGTTGCGATGAATCCCGTGTTGGTACCCGTCGTTCGCGCTCGGTCACCCTGGGCGCGGCTCAAAGGCCTGTTGGGGCCGCGTTACCTGCCCAGCGGTTGCGGATTGCTGCTTGAGCGTTGTCGCGCCATTCACACCCTGGGCATGCAGCGTGCCATCGACGTCGTGTTCATCTCGGAAAGCGGGCGCGTGCTGCAATTGCGCCGTGGCCTGGGGGCCGGGCGGGTGGCCTGGTGTCGCCATGCCTCGCGCGTGCTGGAGCTTGATGCCGGCGATGCCTGGAGGTTGGGTTTGTGGACAGGATGTCGTGTGCTGTTTGTCGAACAGGGGGCCCGGTCATGACGCGCGGACCGTTCATTCGAGTGC
>JBILSK010000069.1:0-7895 GCA_044372165.1 Burkholderiaceae bacterium
CGATCCAGCCGATGGGTCCTTCGATGCGGGTGTGCAGGCGTCCGGTTGAAGGGCTCATGGCGGCAGATTCCAGCGTGACAAGGATCGGCGACTATCCGCGATCGATGCGGGCCCTTCAAGGTTCGCGGCCGGGGATATGGAATCGGGCTCAGTAGTGGGGCGGACGCTCCTCGCCCTGGGTGCGAGCCGCCTCGGCGCCCTGGGCTGCACTGTGCTCCAGCGCGGCGACCGCCTTGATCAATCGGTCGATCTGGAGGGTGTGGGTGGCCAGGATGTCGCTGAGCGTCTCGACGTTGTCTTCGGCGAAGGCGAGCTTGATCTCGAGTTCGATGATGCGGGCCTCGAGCGCGGCAACCGCGCTCGAGTCGGTCGCGGGCGAGGGGAGGGGCGCAGGCGCAGGAGTGGGCATGGCGTGGGTTCGGGCATCGGGAGGGAGGCGCGCGGTCGGCGCGCTCGCCATCCTGCCACGGTCGGGTTGCGCCCTGATGCACAATCACCGCTTCATGCGACCGCAGCGGCGGCGCGTCAGGGAGACACGACACATGCGCACACTCGAATTCGGCTGGTTCCTGCCCACCTCGGGCGACACGATTGCCTACGGCACCAAGGAGGGGGCAATCGCGCCGTCGATGGAGCTGTTCGAGCGTATCGCTCGGGCGGCCGAGGCCTCGCAGTTCGAGTACATGCTGGTGCCGGTCGCGTCCTCGTGCTGGGACGCCTACATTGTCTCGTCGATGATCCTGGCGAAGACGCGGTCACTGAAAATGCTGGTGGCGGCGCGTCCGGGCTATGCCAATCCGGTGCTCATGGCGCGCATGATCGCGGCGATCGACCAGCTCTCGGGTGGGCGGGTGGCGGTGAACCTGATCGCCGGCCAAAGTGACGACGAGGCCCGCCAGGATGGCGTGACCCTGGCCAAGGAGGACCGCTACGCCATGATGGACGAGGATGTGACGGTGATGAAGCAGCTGTGGTCGTCCCGGGCGCCGCTCGAGTTCAGGGGGCGCTTTCACACCTTGAACGGGGCGCGCGTGTCGCCGCGGCCATCCGTCGTACCGCGCTTCTACCTCGGGGGCGGTTCGCAGGAGGCCTGGGAGCTGTCGGCCAAGCACTCGTCGGTGCACCTGTTCTGGGGCGATACCGTGGACACCATCCGCGCGAACATGGCGAGCATCCGGGCGATGGCGGCACGGCATGGGCGCCAGGACGAGATCGGATTCGGCATGAGGTTGCAGATGATCTGCCGACCCACCGAGGAAGAAGCCTGGGAGGCCGCCCGCGCATTGGTCGCGAATGTGACCGAAGCGCAGACCGAGTTCATCCGGACGCACTATTCGACCTCGGCGGCCAATCGACGGGTGCAGGAACTGGCGATCACGCATGGCGATCTGATCGCACCGCACCTGTGGACCGGGATCACCCGCGTGCGTCCCGGCGCCGGGATCGTGGTGGTCGGCAATCCGCAGCAATGTGCTGACACGCTGCAGCAGTTCATCGACCTGGGCTGCCACTCCTTCTGTCTGTCGGGCTACCTGCACGACGAGGAGTGCGTGCGCTTCGCGAAATGGGTCCGGCCGCTGATCGCCGAACGCAATCCCGGTCGCATGCCGGTGCTGCCTGCCGCCACGGGCCATGCTTATGACGCTTGATCGCTTGATCGCTTGATCGCTTGATCATCCCGAGGCCCGCGCCAGTGTTGACGAGCCTGGTTGTGCCAGCCGGGCTTGCTCGTCGATGCGCGCGAGCAGACCCGAGTCGCGTCGGGTGGGCGAGTCAACTGCCTGGCGCAGGGCGGCTGCGCTTGCGCACAGGGTCACGCCCTGGCGGGCCCGCGTGACGGCGGTATAGAGTTGCTCACGCGAGGCAGGTCGTCGCGCGTGCTCGGGCAGCACGACCGCGACCGCGTCGAATTCCGAGCCCTGGGATTTGTGAACCGTCATGGCAAAGGCGTCTTCGTGCGGTGGCAACCGCGCGGGAGAAACCGCACGCAGGCCCTGGTCGCTTTCGGGAAACCAGACCTGGAACTGACCGTCTGCATCCGGCAGGGCGATGCCGATGTCACCGTTGAAGCGTCGCAGGACGTAGTCGTTGCGAAGGACCATCACCGCGCGGCCGGGATACCACTCACTCATGGGCGAGGTGCCACGGGCTGCTCGGATGCGGGTGGCGATGCTGGCGTTGAGCTGGATCGTGCCCAGCGGGCCTTCGCGCACGGCACACAACACGCGGAAGCGCTCGAATGCCTCGAACAGGGCTTCTCGCGGCACGCCGCTGCGCAGGGCGTCCAGGTACGGGCGCCAGCCTGCGACCAGACACTGTTGCAGCGCGGCCGGCGCGGCATCCTGGGACTGATCGACCCAGGCCACGGACGGGTCGGTGTTCGCCTGCAGGGCGGCCATCAGTGCGCTGGCATCGCCGCGGCGAATGCAGTCGGCGAGACGCCCGATGCCTGAATCGGCGGCAAATCGATAAGTGCGGCGAAGCCAGATCACCGAGTCGGGGAGCGCGGGCTCGATGCGCTGGGTTGAATCGCTCGCCGGGAGCGTCGGATCGGCGGGCTGATCGAGCGCGGCGGCAGAGGTCTCGCACAGACGGGCGATGGCCTCGCGGCAGGGCAGACTGAGGGTCGGGTTGCGGCTGAGCTCGGCAAAGACGGCGCCGGCTTCCACCGAGGCCAGCTGGTCCTTGTCCCCCAGCAGGACAATGCGCCCGTTCGCCGGCAGCGCTTCGAGCAGGCGGGTGGCCAGGGCGAGGTCGAGCATCGAGGCTTCGTCGACCACCAGCGTGTCATAGGGCAGAGGATGGTCGGCATGGTGCCGAAAGCCGGATCCGTCTGGCAGCACGCCCAGCAGGCGATGCACCGTGAAGGATTCCTGTGGCATCAGGGTCCGCAGGGGCGCAGACAGATCCTCGACCCGCCCCCGCAGCGCCTCGGTCATGCGCGCCGCCGCTTTGCCGGTGGGTGCGGCCAGCGCGATTCGGGCGTTCGGGTTCTGCTCGAGCAGGCAAGCGAGCAGCTTGACCAGGGTGGTGGTCTTGCCCGTGCCAGGCCCGCCACTGATCACCACCAGGCGGCGCATCAAGGCCAGGCCGACGGCGACTGCCTGCCAGTCGGGTTCAGCAACCCCTTCAGCTGTCTGTGAAGGGGCTTGAGGAGGCGCCTGCACGGGAAATTGAGCACGAACATGCCGAGCCATGTCTTCGCTGATTGAATCGAGCGCGACCTCGCCTGCCTGCAGCAGGCGGTGTGCCAGGCGGCGCTCGAGGTCGAAGAGCCGGTGCAGATAGAGCCGGTCGTGCGGATCCAGGATCAGGGGTCGCACGCCGGGTGCGCCGGGCGTGCCCACCATGCCGCTGCCCAGCAGCGCAGCGCGCAAAGTGGCCAGATCGAATGAGTCGGGTGCGGTCGGTGCGTGTTTGCCTGCGCTCGGTTCAGCCTCGGTGAGTCCGGACGGCGACAGCAAGGCGGTCAGCGGAAGGCACACATGCCCCTCGCTGCTTGCCTGGCTTACTGCCCGCGCTGCGCGTTCGAGGGCCTCGAGCGCTGCGTCAGCGGGGGGCACGGCTTGCTCGGTGGCCCAGGCCACGACCCGTCGCGCAAAGGCGTCTGCCAGGGGCCCATGCGGCCCGGGCGCATCGATGGCAGCGCCCGGGCCGCGGTATGGCGATGTGTTCATGCCGCTTTCTCGTCGAGATCCAGCAATTGACCCAGCGCCTCGATGAGCGCCAGGGGCGGGCGATGGCGGTGGATGCCTGCCTTCTGTCCCGAGCTGTCCGTCCAACCGGGGCGCACACCCCGCACGAACAGGTAGAGGGACTCGCCGAAATGGGTCTCGTAGTGATAGCCGATCAGGCGGCGCGACAGATAACGATGAACCGCCAGCACATAGAGCAGGGATTGCAGGTGATAACGGTGGTCGCTCATCACCGCAGCGAGCTTTTCCGGGCCGTAGTCCTGGGGCAGCGAGCCCAGGAAATTGGATTTCCAGTCGAGGACATGGAAGCGTCCGTCATGCTCGAAGACCAGGTCGATGAAGCCGCGCAGGTAGCCCCGCAGCGTGGCGAAGTCCAGGCCCGGCGTATCCAGGCCGTGGCGGGCGAGGAGTGCCATCAGTCGTCGGGGATCGAGACCCCGCGCGGGCAGCGCGAACTCGAGTTCGATCAGCCGGCGGCTGCGCGGCAGCGTGGACAGCGTGAACCCAGGCAGCACCGGCGTGGCCAGGACGTCCTGAAGCATGCCGGCGATCATTCGGTCCAGGCCTTGGGCCTCGTCACCGGCGCGCGGACCGGGCGGGTGTCGGGACAGCGCGCTGGCAATCGACGCAGGCCAGGTGTTCGGTGCAGTGAAGTCGATGCGTTCGAACACGTCATGCAGACAGTCTCCCGCCGCTGCGCCGCGTGGGAAGCGCAGGATGTCCTCGGGTGCCGTGGCGGCCAGTTCATCGCGGCGGGCAGCGGCGCCCCGGGCCGGAAGCAGGACTTCTTGCGGCGACAGGCCCATCTCGGGCTGACGGGTGTCGTGATCGATGGCAGCCGCTTCGGTGCTGGCACCGTGAATCAGTCCGCTGTAGCTGCTGATTCGCCAGGGGGCGGGCAGGACAGCCGGCGCCGGGCGCGCCTCCAGCACGCAAGCCGAACCCGATGGGCTCAGGCGTGGCGCAGGCGGGCTGTCTTCGGGCAGGGGCACCAGGCGTGCAGCGGGGGCGCAGGACTCAGCCCATCGCGACCAGGCGGAGGCGATCTCGGAGTGTTCGACGCCGGATTCCAGCCAGGCCGGGACCGATTGCCCTGCGCCAGCCACCAGCCAATTGAGCAGTGACTGCTGGCTTGCCTTCATGCTCCGGGACGAACCCGTGGCGTGCAGACCGCCGACCAGATAGCAGCGGTGGGCCGCGCGGGTCAGTGCCACGTAGATCAGTCGGAGGCTTTCTGCGGCAGATTCAAGCTTGAGTTGCTGCTTGACCTCGGCCATCTCGGCGTGATCCTCGCGCAGGTCCCACACCGGCATGCCTTCAGCGTCGTGATACTCGACGCCTTGCTTGGCCGCGGGGCGGTAGCCGGGCTTCATCTCCCAGAGCAGCGGACAGAAGACCAGCGGGAATTCCAGGCCTTTGGAGGTGTGAATGGTCAGGATCTGCACCAGATTGCGGTCCGAGTCCAGGCGAAGCTGAGCGGTTTCGCCCCCGTCATTGCGCATGCGGCGGTGGTTGAGCCAGCGCAACAGGGCGTCCGGGGCAGGGTGTGCGACAGAGGCCTCGTGCAGCAATTCGGCCAGATGCCTCAGGTTGGTGAGACGGCGTTCTCCGTCAGCACGGACCAGAAGCCTGTCGTTGGCCTGGACATCTTCCAGCAGACGGCGCAGCAGCACCCCCACGCCCTGCTTGAGCCAGCTTGCCTTCCATTCGGCAAATTGCGCCACCTGCTTCTGCAAGGCGGATTCATCGGTCAGCAGCTGATCGATGCGGCTTGCGTCCAGCCCGATCAGGTCGGTGGCCAGGGCTCCGCGCATCAAGGCTTCGCGCCTGGGCTCGAGTATTGCTCCCAGGACGCGTTCGAGGTCTGCGGCGTCCGGGCTCTGGAAGACGGTGGCCTGCGAGCGCTCCACGCTACCCACGCCGACCTGCTTCAGGGCTTCGCGCAACTGGGCCGCCTGCGCATGGCCGCGAACCAGGATGGCGATGTCACCCGCACTCAGCGGGCGCTCGTCGACACGCACCGTGCCGGCTTCGGCGCCCTCAAGCAGCGACACGATTTCAGTGACGCAGGCCGCAATCGAGCTGCGCCGGGCAAGCTCCAGACCGGCAGGCGTGCCATCAGCCTCATGCGGCAGGGTCCAGACCTGCAGCGCCGCGCGCGACTCGCCCGCGGGGCGCGCGTCGACGAAGGTCTTGCGTCGGCTCTGGCCACAGGCAACCCGTTGGTAGGCGAGACCGGGCAGCAGGAAGGCGCGCGGATTGCACTCGAAGAACTGGTTGAGTGCCTCGATCAGCTCGGGCGAGGAACGCTGGTTGTCGCTCAGGGTGTATTCGGCGCCAACCCGCTCCCGGGCTTTCAGGTAGGTGTGGAGATCGGCCCCCCGAAAACTGTAGATGGCCTGCTTGGGGTCGCCGATCAGGAACAGGCCGCTTGCACGGCCGCCGTAGATGGCCTGGAAGATCGAGAACTGCAGGGGGTCGGTGTCCTGGAATTCGTCGATCAATGCGGCCGGAAAGCGTTCTGCGAGCGTGGCGGCCAGCCCGGAGGATTCCGGGGCCTGCAGGCGCTGGTGCAGATTGCTCAGCATGTCATCGAAGGCAATGACCCGGCGTTCGCGCTTGATCTGCCGCAGGGTCTCCGGACCTGTTTCCAGAAACTCCGCAATCAACAGGCTGCGCGCCGCCGACATCGCCGACAGGGCCCGGTCACGGGCCTCGAGCAGCTGATCGGCGAGCTCGAAGAAGGGATGACTCTGGACGGGCGCCTGGTTCTTGTTGGGCTTGAGCCGCGTGCGGGTCAGCAGGCCCAGCTTGTCCAGGTCGCTCCAGGCCAGCGGGTCACTGATCGACAGGGCCTGATCCCATTGGGTCGCCGCGGTGTGCAGTGTCGCTTTCTTGTATCGAGTCCCGTTCAGTCGAGGCAGGGCGTCGTTTACCCGAGCCAGGATGGCATCGCGCTCATCCGCCCAGAGCGTGCGGACCTGCTCGGCCAGGGCGATCAGACCAGCATGGGCGGGGGCATCCAGCGTTGCGGCGACGGCCTGCAGGTCGTTGGTCTGAATCAGTCTGGACAGAGGGCGGCCGAGCCGTCGTTTGAGCAGTTGGGCGAGAAACTCGGGCGTGTCCCCTCTGCGGGTCAGGTGGTTGGCAAGGCCTGGGGAGGCCTGTGCCGCCACCCTGCGGCGCCAGAAGTCCTGTGCCACCTCAAGGCGCAGGCTTTCGTCGTCCGGCATGAGCTCCAGGGAAATGGGCATGCCGGCACTGAAGGGCACATCGGCCAGGGCGCGCTGGCAGAAACCGTGGATCGTGAAGATGGCTGCCTGGTCGAATCCCTGCAGGGCGGTGTGCAGGTGGCGGCGCAGCACGTCCGTGTCTTGGCCGTCCCGCACGAGCCGCTCCAGGTAGGCCGGCACGAAGGGATCGGACGCTTCACCGGTGGCCGTGCCGTCCAGGGTGTCGAGGGCCTGCACCAGGCGCCGCCGGACACGATCGCGCAACTCGGCGGTGGCGGCGTTGGTGAAGGTCACCACCAGGATCTGCTCGACGTTCAGAGAGCGTTCCAGCAACAGGCGCAGATACAGTCCGCACAAGGTCCAGGTCTTGCCCGTGCCGGCCGAGGCCTCGATCAGGGTGTGGCCGTCCAGGGGACAGTCCAGGACCGAGAGTGCAGCGATGCTTCTCTGCTCGGTCGGCTCGGTGTGCGGGCGCTCAGGGCTGTTCATTGATGTGATCAGACAGGGGCTTGAATACGCGCTGCGCGAGGTCCTCGAACGAGGCATCCAGGGGGTCTGCCGTCCCGCGCAGTGCAAGCCGGTAGGCCGGATCGTCGGACTCCGCGTAGGCGTCGCGCTGCGGCCGCCAGACCTCGCGAGCGGCCTTCAGGGAGCCGCCTTTGGCGACATAGGCCCAGGCGGCGCCTGGGAAGAAGTGCAGCGGTTCGCTCAGTCCGCGGCGATACAGGTCGAGCAAGGAGCGAAGATGCAGGCTCGGGTCTGTCGGCAAGTGCAGTCTCAGGGTGCTGTCCTGCGCGACGAAGTGCGCGTCGCGGGGTGCCTGCGGCGAGGAGGCGCCCAGCGCAAGCAGGGTGATCCAGGTGTGCAGACGGTCTGTGGCGCGAAGCGGGGCGTGGCGCCATGCCAGGGTGCCGCTCGCCGAAGCCATCTGGATGGCCCCCGTGATGCGCCAGCGTGTGCCGTCGAG
>JBILSK010000070.1:0-7843 GCA_044372165.1 Burkholderiaceae bacterium
AACCGGACCTCGCCTTGCGCACTCTTCTCGATCACATAGGTGCCGACCGGAATGTGCTCGGTGAGCTTGAGTGCTGCCTGCTCCATGCGCCGAATCCGCTGCACCGCAGCCTCCAGGGCTGCCGTGCGCTCGGACACCTGATCGCCCAGCTTCATGCCCAGGTCGGTGGCCTCCCCCAGGGCAGACGCGAGCAAGCCCATCAGCAGCCCGCCCATCAACAACAGCATGCCGGCGTACGCATAGGTGCTGAGGTAGACCCCTTCAAAGCTGGATTGTCCGCGCAGACGCTGGAAATCCAGGATCCCGACGACAAACAGACCCACCGTCATGAGGGCAACCACCCAATGTACCCGCCGACCACTGAGCCAGCTCCAGCGCAGAATTGCGGGCACGAACGCAGGCACGAGCAGCAGGGCAGGCACATACAGCGCAACCACCACCGACCGCTGGTTGTCGCTCAACCAGATGATCAGCGGTGCCAACACCACATAGGTCAGCGCAGTTCGACGCTTCCAGACAGTGAGGCGGCCATAGAAGGACAACAGCATCATGAACACCAGCGTGATCGACACCATTCGGCTGGAGAACGCGAACCAGGCAAAGAGCGGCACGCTTTCACCCATGTAAGTGGCCAGCACATTCACATTACCCAACGCGTTACTGATGCTGGCCAGACCAAACCATGTGTAGACCGAATCCCTCGGCAGAATCAGGCCGACTGCCAGTGACAGCACACCGAGCAGCAGGGACAGCCAGGTCAAGGTCTGGACCATCTCCACCTGAATCCAGTGCCGCCAGCGGTAGGCGCCTGCGTCAAGCACATCGGCATCGCCGACGTCGACTGGCGCCAGGCCGTTGCTCTGATGGGGCGTGGCATGGATCTCGAACTCGATGCTGTTTTCGCCCACTCGCCACAAGGACGGAGGCGGAACGAACAGGTAGGGGCGATGCAGGCATCGCATTGATTGCAACGGGCCGCGTTCGCAAGGCCCCAGCGCGTGGCCGTTCAGGAACAGCTGCCCCGACAGGCTCATCTTGCGAACCAGAATCGCCAGCGGTCGCTGCGGCGGCGCGTCCAGCGTGATCGACAAACGGTAGCGCACCTCGCCGCCTGAGACGGCGAAATCCCTGGTATCAAGGATATGCGGCAACTCGACGTCGCGCTCCCCAGCCAGGCTGCTCAAGTGGGCGTGACGCAGGTTCTGCGTCGGCGGAGCAGAGGCGTCCGGCGCCGCAGCGAGCCCGCCTGGCAGCAGCCAGGCGACGCACAGCACCAGCAGGCTGATCAGAACCCGGTGCACTGGATCAGCGAGACCGTGCCGTCGACCGCGTCTTCCTTCAAGGGCAGCAACTCGCCATCGCGAATGCCGCGAAAGCGCTTGGTGCCGATCACTCTGCCGGACAAGCGCGACACATCCAGAGTGAAGGCATAGTCGCCGGTCCAGACGCCGCCCTCGCGGGCAAGGTCGTCATAGGTGCCCGCCTGATTGCTGGTCATGCCGATCAGCAGATCACGCCCTCCGGTCTGCGGTGCACTGAACCGCGGCGCCACCACGGCCGAGCCGATCATTTGCGCGAGGTACTCGAGCCTGGGCTCCTTGCCGCGCACGCCATGCATGAGCCCATCGACCCGGACCAGCGGCGTGCCGCGCTGATCCCCAGCGGGGGTCACCACCAGCTTGAAGGTTTCCCGCCAGTCGGGCACGCGCGGCTGCTTCAACTCGAAGCAGAAGGTGCCGCCCAGCATGAAGCGGCGCGCATCGGGCGCCAGCTGGGCCGAGACCGTGCTGGGTGCAAGGAGGGGCAGCACGCACACGGCGCCGAGCGCCCACGACCCAGGCAACTTTCGCAGCGAAACACACCACCGACTTCCGCCCATGCCCACTTTCTCCTGTTCCGGGAGTGACCGATCGATCACGGTGCCGAATCGTTTCGCACCCGCAGGACATGAATATTGCGGCCTGCTTCGTGACGATAGTCGATGCTGTCGCTACGGGCGCGGATCAGCTTCTGCGCCAGGTCGTCGGGATGTGGGCCGTCGACCAGCACATCACGCTGCGGCCCGGCGGCCGAGCAGATCACATCAAGCTTGCCGTCCTGTTCGGAGTAGGCAAGGCTCAGCTGCACATCATCGTGGCTTGGCTGCAAGGCCAGCATTTCGTCCATCAAGGACACGACATGGTCGCGCATGCGGTGCGGCAAGGCATGCTTGTCGCAGAACTGCTCGGCTGCGCCATTCATCCCGTAGAGATCGTAGTCGCTGTCGGTGATCTGGAAATCCAGACTGCGAATCCGGCGAATGAAGGCGCGGGTCTTTTCGCGTTCCGGGTGTCCGAAGAGTTTCTCGGGCGGCCCCTGCTCGTGAATGAACCCCTCGTCCATGTAGAAGACCCGGGTCGAGATGGTCCGGGCAAAGGCCATCTCGTGAGTGACGATCAGCATCGTCATGCCCTGCTTGGCAAGACTGCGAATGACCGCCAGCACCTCGCTCACCATGGTCGGGTCAAGCGCCGAGGTGGGTTCGTCGAACAGGATGATCTGCGGGTCCATGGCCAGGCAGCGGGCAATGGCGACGCGCTGCTTCTGGCCACCCGACAGCTGATCGGGGTAGTTGTCTGCCTTGTGCGCGAGGCCCACGCGGTGCAGCAGTTCCCGGCCCCGAGCCGCCGCCTGCGCCGGATCGCGGCCCAGCAGCTTCACCGGTCCGAGCGTGAGATTCTCCAGCACGGACAAGTGCGCATAGAGATTGAAGTGCTGGAACACCATGCCCATTTTCTGGCGCAGCTTGGGCACGTCGGTGGAGGGATCCAGCAGGTCTGTGCCATCGATGCGAATGCTGCCGCCGGTGGGCTGTTCCAGCCGATTGAGGCAGCGCAGAAAGACGCTCTTGCCGGTGCCGGACGGCCCGATGATCGAGATGATCTCGCCCTGGGCAATGTCGCAGTCGATCCCCTTGAGCACTTCGAAGTCGCCGAACCGCTTGGTCAGCCCTCGCACTTCAATCATGATTGGCCCCCGGCACGAAGATGGCGCGGGGTGATGCGCCATTCGATCTTGCCGATAGCCCAGGTGATCAGCCAGGCCAGCAGCAGATAGATGATCGCCGTCGTGATCAAGGGCACGAAGGCATCGAAGGTGCGGCTGCGAATGATGTCGCTCGCCTTGGTGATGTCCTGCACGGCCACATAGCCGACCACCGAGGTCATCTTGAGCGCCGAGATCAACTCGCCCTTGTAGACCGGCAACAGATGGCGCAGTGCCTGGGGCAGCACGATCAGCCTGAAGGCCTCCAGCTTGGTGAAGCCTCCGGCCACGCCAGCCTCGATCTGACCCTTGTCGACACTCTGGATGGCGGTTCGAAACATCTCGGCGCTGTAGGCCGCCATGTTCAGACCGAAGGCCACCGACGCCACCGCCACGGCGTTCACCTCGACCGAGGCGAACACCACGTAGTACATGAGCATCAGCAGCACCAGGACCGGGATGCCGCGCAGCAGCCAGATGTACACATCGGCGATGGTTCTAAGCCAGGCCCGTCGCGCCATGCGCATCATGCACACGAACACACCCAGCAAGGTGCCGAACACGCTGGACAAGACCCAGATGATCATCGTCACGCCCAGGCCCCGGGCAATCAGTTGCCAGCGGTCCTCATGAATCAGGTTGGCGTGCATGCGCTGGCGAAAGCTGGGCGACTCCGGCTGAGCGGCGCTGGCCACGGTCGCCGGGTTTGCCTCGCCCGCCAGCGCCGGCAAGCGCGACTTCAAGGCAAACACCGAGGAATCCGATTTCCAGGCCGGGTCGGAAAAGCTCACCAGGCGCTTGCGCTCCTCGGTGGCTGCGAGCGTGCTGCCCATCATGTCGATCTTGCCTGCCGCCAGCGCCGCCACCAGTCCGGACAGATCGAGGTCGACGTACTGGATCGTCTTGCCCTGGCTGGCGGCAAATCGTTGCACCAGCTCGATGTCGAATCCGATGTGCTGCTCACGGACCTTGCTGCCCCACGGCAATCCCTTGACCGCCGTGACACCGACTCGCAGCACGCCCTTGCCCCCCGGATTCGGGATCACCGGCATGTCTTCCGACTTCTCGCGAATCCAGCGCCGTGCCATGTCCTCATGGATGCCGTTGGCGCGAATCTCCTTCAGGAAGGCGTTGTAGGCCTCGCGAGTGGCGCTGTCCTCATGCCGAAAGCCCGCCCCCAGATCCAGCGTGTAGGCGTTGGCTTCCAGAATGCCGAGACTGGGCTCGTCGCGCAGCAGCACCTGGGTCGGCTCCGCGCCTGAGAAGGCGACGTCGGCCTTGCCGGACTTGAGTGCCAGGGGCAGATCCGCCAGTCCATTGAAATGCAGGACCGTGGCGGACGGATACCGGCGCCTGACCACATCGTCATGAACCGAGCCGGTCAGGACGGCGACCCGCTGATCGGCGATGTCGTCCAGCACGCGCAGCGGCTTGGGGGTCGAGCCTTGCGCCAAGGCGTTCGGCGACAGCCCCGAGCCGAGCGCAAGCAGCACCAGCATGAGGGCGATGAGGGGGTTGGCGAGGGTCTTCACAGGTGTGATTGTGCCCTCTACCCTCGCTCTCACACCACCCCGGAAATGAAAACGGGGCGCTGTGAGCGCCCCGTTTTCCGTGTCACCGCTGATCGAGATCGATCAGATGCGCTCGATGATGATGGCCGGCGCCATGCCGCCCGCGGCACACATGGTCACCAGACCACGCTTGAGATCGCGGCGCTCGAGTTCGTCGAGCAGCGTGCCGATCAGGATGGAACCCGTGCCACCGATCGGGTGGCCCAGCGCCATCGCACCGCCGTTGACGTTGACCTTGTCGCGGTTCAGCTTGAGGTCACGGATGTACTTCTCGGCTACGACCGCAAACGCCTCGTTGATCTCGAACAGATCGATGTCGTCGATCGTGAGACCGGCCTTGGCCAGCACCTTGCGGGTGGCCGGCACCGGCGCGTTGAGCATCAGCGTGGGGCAGTCGCCGTAGTTCGCCATCGCCACGATGCGACCCCGTGCCTTCAGGCCGTTCTTCTTGGCATAGGCCGGCGAGGCCAGCAGCACGGCGCCCGCGCCATCGACCACCCCCGAGGAATTGCCCGCATGGTGGACGTGCTTGATGTCCAGGCCCGGGTATTTCTGCTGGATGAGGCTGCGATAGGTGGTGCCCTTGTCGTCAACCGGCGTGTCGGCCAGTGCCGGGAAAGCAGCCTTGATTTCGGACAGGCCCTGCAGCGTGGTCTGCGGGCGGGGGAATTCCTCGTGGTCAAGCGCCAGCGAGCCATCGGCCTTGTAGACCGGGACAAGCGACCTCTTGAAGTGACCGTTGGCAATCGCGTGAGCGGCACGCTGCTGGCTCACCAGCGCGAGTTCGTCGAGCGCCTGGCGAGGGATACCCTCGAGCGTGGCGATCGCATCGGCACACACGCCTTGATGCGACTGCGGATGGCTGGCGCGCAGGCGCAGATTGCCCGCGTCCATCATCGCCGGACCATCTTCAGGGTTGCGACGGCCGGTCATCGACATCATTTCGCAGCCGCCGCCGATCATCAGGTCTTCCATGCCCGACATGATCGAGGCCGCAGCCAGGTTCACCGAGGTGATGCCCGAGCCGCAGAAGCGGTCCAGGGTCACGCCGCTGGCGCGGGTATCGAAGCCGGCATCGAGCAGCGCCATGCGAGCGAGGTCATTGCTCTGCGGACCACGCTGCGAGCTGGTGCCCCAGATTACGTCGTCGATCTCGGCGGTCTTCAAGTTGTTGCGCTCGGCCAGCGCCTTCAGGACGGTTGCTGCAACATGCTGCGGATGCATGTCGGCAAGCGCGCCTTTTCCAACCTTGCCAATGCCGCGCGGGGTGCGGCACACGTCGATGATGAGGGCTTCTGTCATGGCGAATCTCCCTGTTGCTGAGTGGATGTCGGGCGGCCCCTGTGCACTGGCGGTGCAGGGCTTCACCCGGGCATGATGCCAGTTTTCGACTGGCGCCGGGCGGCGCGAACCGGGAGACACCCAAATGCCATTTTTCGAATCGGGCGAGGTCCGCATCCACTATGAAGACACTGGGTGCGGCTACCCATTGCTGATCATTCCGGGCGGCGGACTGAATTCGGACATGTCTTTTCTGGCCAGCGGCCCCTTTGATCCGAGACGCGAATTCGGCGAGGCATTTCGCTGCATCACCAGCGACCTGCGCAACGCCAACGGCGGCCAATCCAGCGGCCCGCTGGCCATCGAGCGCCCCTGGGACACCTTCACCGACGACCAGCTCGCCCTGATGGATCACCTGGGCATCGATGAATTCATGGTCATGGGCTTTTGCATCGGGGGGCCGATGAGCTGGAACCTGTTGAAGCGCGCACCGAAGCGCATCAAGGCCGCCGTGATGGTCCAGCCCAGCGGCTCACGACCCGAGCTGCGTGACTTCTTCTACCAGAACAACCTGAAGGGCTGGGGGCCCGCCTTGATCGCGCGCCGCCCCGACATCACCGAAGCGATGGTCGAGCGCTTCCTGGCCAACATGTACCGCGCCCATGACGACTTCGTCTTCACCGTCGACCGGGATTTCGTGCGCAGCTGCGCAACACCCGTGTTGATCCTCCCGGACGACATCCCGGCGCACCCTTATGCGGTCGCGATGGAGTCGGCCCTGCTCGCGCCCAATGCCGAAGTGAGCCTCTTTCCGTGGAAGGAGCCGCCCGAGCGGATTGCGCTTGCGGTCAGGCAGATCCGGTCATTCATGCGGGCGCATCAGGCGGGGCACTGACCGCGTCAATCCGCCCCTTTGAGCAGCGCCTTCGCAATCCGATGGCGCGACACTGTGGGGCGCGGCACGCGCAGGTC
Source organism: Burkholderiaceae bacterium (assembly GCA_044372165.1). Lineage (GTDB taxonomy): Bacteria > Pseudomonadota > Gammaproteobacteria > Burkholderiales > Burkholderiaceae_E > UBA4615. Next base: position 6,849 of record JBILSK010000070.1, read on the forward strand.
GAACCAGCTGCGAACATCCTCATCCAGTCCGATGCCGTGCATGTAGTTGTAGAGCGCCTTCTTGAGCCCGACGCCCAGGGCGTCGTGATCGGTGCCGGTCGGGTCGATGAAGGCTACGTCATTGCGAGCGAACCCGCCTTCGGGCAGAGGCTGCAAGGTGATGCCGTAGTCCTGGGGCTGCAGACCCACGGGAGAGTGCACCGTGCATACGAAGCGATGAAAGAAGCCGCTCTGGATGCAGCCGTTCTCGAACAGCTGTCGCACGTATTCCAGCGCATCGACGGTGTCCTGCACGGTCTGGGTCGGAAAGCCGTACATGAGATAGGCGTGCACCAGGATGCCCGCCTCGGAAAACGCGCGCGTGACCCGTGCCACCTGGTCGACCGAGACCCCCTTCTTCATCAGGGCAAGGAGTCGGTCGGAGGCCACTTCGAGCCCGCCTGACACCGCGATGCAGCCGCTGCGTGCCATCAGCTCGCACAACTCCGGGCGGAAGGTCTTTTCGAAGCGGATGTTGCCCCACCACGAGATCAATGTCTCGCGCTCGATCAGCTCGTGCGCCAGCGCCTTGAGCGCCTTGGGCGGCGCCGCTTCGTCGACGAAATGAAAGCCGGTCTGCCCGGTCTCCTTCACGATCGCCTCGATGCGATCGACCAGCACCGAAGCCGGAGCGCCCTCGTAGCGAGCGATGTAGTCCAGGCTTACATCGCAGAAGCTGCACTGCTTCCAGTAGCAGCCGTGGGCCACCACAAGCTTGTTCCAGCGGCCGTCGCTCCAGAGCCGGTTCATCGGGTTGAGCATGTCCAGCAGCGACAGGTAGCGATCCAGCGGCAGGCCCTCCCAGATGGGCGTGCCCACCTCGGCAAACGGGATGTCCGGCTCGGGGAAATTGACCCAGTTCACCCGGGGCGGTGCGTCAGTCGCCCGCTCCAGCAGGAAGGTCCGCACCAGCCGTTGCCTCGAACGCTTGCCTTGCAGATGCTCCAGAATGGCCA
>JBILSK010000071.1:0-7805 GCA_044372165.1 Burkholderiaceae bacterium
CACCGGACGCGCCGTGCCGATCGGCCCCAGATAGCCCGGGGGGCAGCCGAAGTGCTCGACGATCTCGGCCTCGGTCGCGAACCGAAAGCCCTTGAGACCGGGCACCTTGCCCGCCTTGATCTCGTTGAGTTCGTGATCGCCTCGCACCAGCAGCAGCCAGATGCGCGTGCCGATGATGCGGGGCGTACGGGTGCTGTCATCGCCATCCTTGACCGGCTCGAGTTCATCGACCGCCACGACCAGCGACTTCACGGTGTGATCCAGCGGCAGGCCGAGCAGCTCGGCGACGTCCTCGCAGCGCGAGCGGTTCGGCGTCGCGGTGCGGGTCAGGGGCTGGGTTGGCTCGGCGCGTGCCGACAAAAGCGGCAGGGCCTCGGCCAGCTCGACGTTGGCGGCATAGCCGGAATCCGGGCACCAGGCGATGGCATCTTCGCCGGTGTCGGCAATGACCTGGAATTCGTGGCTGGCCGAGCCGCCGATCGAGCCGGTGTCGGCGGCGACCGCGCGAAACTGCAGGCCCATGCGACCGAAGATGCGGGTATAGGCATCGAACATGGACTGGTAGCTCGCCAGCGCCGCCTCGCGATGGCGGTCGAAGGAATAGCCGTCCTTCATCGTGAACTCGCGGCCGCGCATGACACCGAAGCGCGGGCGTCGCTCGTCGCGGAACTTGGTCTGGATCTGGAACAGATTCTTCGGCATCTGCCGGTAGCTGCGGATTTCCTGGCGCGCGATATCGGTGATGACTTCTTCGGAGGTCGGTTGCACGATGAAGTCGCGCTGGTGACGATCGCGGATGCGCAGCAGCTCGGGGCCGTACTGCTCCCAGCGCCCGGACTCCTGCCAGAGCTCGGCCGGCTGGATCACCGGCATCAGCAGCTCGATCGCGCCCGAGCGGGTCATTTCGTCGCGGATGATGGCCTCGACCTTGCGGATCACGCGCAGGCCCATCGGCATGTAGGTGTAGATCCCGCCGGCCAGCTTCCTGACCATGCCGGCACGAGTCATGAGCCGGTGGCTGACCACCTCCGCGTCGGCGGGCGCTTCCTTGAGGGTGGCAATCAGAAACCGGGACGCTTTCATGGTATGTGGGCTCTGTGCGCCGAGGCGCGCTGGGTCGTTATAATCCGGTCGATTCTAAGGTATCGAGGGGTAGCCCATGCTGGACAAGGAAGGCTATCGCCCGAACGTCGGAATCGTCCTCGTCAATCAGCGTAACGAGGTCTTCTGGGGCAAGCGCATCCGGGAGCACTCGTGGCAGTTCCCCCAAGGGGGAATCAAGCGGGGCGAGACCCCCGAGCAGGCGATGTACCGCGAACTCCACGAGGAGGTCGGACTTCGCCCCGAGCACGTCCGTGTCATTGGCCGCACCCGCGACTGGCTGCGCTACGACGTGCCGAATCACTGGGTCCGCCGCGAATGGCGCGGCCACTATCGCGGCCAGAAGCAGATCTGGTTCCTGTTGCGGCTGGTCGGCCGCGACACCGATGTGAGCCTGCGTGCCACCGAGCAACCGGAATTCGATGCCTGGCGCTGGCATGACTTCTGGGTGCCGCTGGAAACCGTCATCGAATTCAAGCGCGAGGTCTACGAGCGCGCGCTCACCGAGCTGTCACGCTACCTGTTCGGTCGCCAGGACAGCGGCCCGCGGATTGCGGGTCCCACGTCCGACGAGCTCAGGAAACCGGAGTAAGCAGCGGGCGCTTCGAAAAGAACGCCGCCACGTTGTCTATCGTCAGGCGACCCATGCCGGTGCGGGTCTCGCGTGTCCCGCTGCCGTGGTGGGGCTGCAACACCACATGGGGCAGGGCGATCAATTCCGCAGGCACCCGGGGCTCGTCGGCGAAGACGTCCAGTCCGGCACCGCCCAGCCGGCCCTGCTGAAGCAGCTCGATCAACGCCGGCTGATCGACCACCGACCCGCGTGCAATGTTGATGAAGTGCCCCTCGGGCCCGAGCGCCTCGAGCACCTCGCGCGAAATCAGTCCGCGCGTCTGATCACCGCCCGGGCAGGCCGCGATCAGCACATCGGCCCAGCGCGCCAGCTCGATCAGATCGGCATGCCAGGGCAGATCGACGGGCTTGCGATGGGGGCCATGCCAGGCCAGCTCCGTGCCGAACGCGGCGCACCGCTGGGCAATCGCGGCGCCAATACGCCCCAGTCCGACGATGCCAACCCGACGGCCACGCACCTGCCGCGTCAGCGCAAACCCGCCGATCGCCGTCCACTTGCCCTCGCGGATCCAGCGATCGGCATGCGCCACCTGACGCAAGGAGGCCAGCATCAGGGCGACCGCCATGTCGGCGACATCGTCGGTCAGCACGTCGGGCGTGTTGGTGACCGTGATGCCGTGCTGGCGGCACCACGCCAGATCGATTGCGTCGATGCCCACACCGAAGTTGGACACCAGCTTGAGCCGGGGCAACTGGCGCATCACCTCAGGCTCGACCCCCCGACTGCTGCCGGTGACGATCACCTCGCAGCTGTCGGCCAGCGAGGCCATCAACGCGGCACGGTCCACTTTCTTCGAGTAGTGACGATGCACCGTCCAGGTGGCCTCCAGCTCGCGTTGGGTGGGCTCGTACAGGGGGCACATCAGCAGGACCGGTGCAGTCATCGACAGGCTCGTGGCGCGGCAGGGTTCAGGGGACGGGGGTGGATCAGGCCTTGGGCGGCTTGCGCGTGCCTTCGACCACCGGGTAGAGCGGGCGCCCGGTACGGATCCAGTTCACGATGTTGTTGGCGGTGCGCGTGCGCAGATCGACTTCGGCCTCGACCGAGTAGAAGGCCGAGTGCGGCGAGAAGATCACCCGCGGATCAGCCAGCAGCGGATGACCCGCCTTGACCGGCTCCTCGGGCAGGACATCGAGCCCCACCCCGCGCAGGTGACCCGACTGCACCACGCGCGTCAGGCCGTCGAGATCCACCACACCGCCACGCGCGGTATTCACCACGTAGGAGCCCGGCTTCATCTTGCGCAGCAGGGTCTCGCCCACCAGACCCCGCGTGCCCTCGTTGAGCAGGCAGTGAATGGAGATGGCATCCGAGCGCTCGAAGAGCTCATCGAGCCCGACCCGCTCGACATACGGCGGGAAGTCGCCGTCGATCAGGTAAGGGTCATGGGCGATCACCTTGCCGAAGGTGTCGCGGGCAATGTGCGCAAAGCGCTTGCCGATGCGACCCAGGCCCAGCACGCCCACGGTCAGATTGGAGGCACGTGGCACTTCGCCCGCGCTCTTGTGGAACCAGGTGCCCGACTTCACGTCGGCATTCCAGCGCGTGATGTTGCGGATCAGGCCCAGCATCATCGCGAAGGCATGGGTGGCCACTTCGCCGGTACCGTAGTCCGGGCAGTTCGCCACCCAGACGCCGGCAGCGGCCGCCGCCTTGTCATCGATGGTGTCGTAGCCCACGCCCAGGCGCGCGCATACGCCGATGTCCGGGCGGGCGGCGAACAGCTTGGCGCCCACCGGCGAAAAGCGGATCAGCAGGGCGCAGCAGCCCTCGGACGCGGCAATAACCTCGTCCTCGGTCTTGCAATCGCCTTCCAGCATCTCGATGCCGGCCTGGCGAAACACCTCGCGCTCGATGCTGCTGTCGCGTCCGACGCAATCGGTGAACAGAACCTTGAGTGTCATGGCTGACTCCGGATCAGGCGTACTTGACGATGACCTGGCGCTGCTCGCCCAGGCCCTCGATGCCCAGCGTGACGACATCGCGGGGTTTGAGGAACTGCTGCGGCTTCATGCCGCTGCCGACACCGGGCGGGGTGCCGGTGGTGATGATGTCGCCGGGCATCAGCGTGAACAAGGCGCTGCAATAGGCGATCAGCGTTGCGCAATCGAAGATCATGGTCTTCGTGTTGCCGCGCTGGCGCTTTTCGCCATTGACGTCCAGCCACATGTCCAGACGATTCGGATTGGCCACTTCGTCGGCGGTCACCAGCCAGGGACCGATCGGGCCGAAGGTGTCGAAGCCCTTGCCCTTGTCCCAGGTGGGGCCGCGCTCCATCTGCCATTCGCGTTCGGACACGTCGTTGACCACGCAGTAGCCGGCGACATGCGCCAGCGCATCCTTCTTCGACACCGAGCGCGCCCGGGTGCCGATCACGATGCCCAGCTCGACCTCCCAGTCGGTCTTCTTGGAGTTGCGCGGCAGCATGACGTCATCACCGGCACCCTGCATGCAGGTGAGCGTCTTGTGAAAGACGACCGGCTCCTTGGGGATCGGGTTGCCGGTCTCGGCCGCGTGATCGCGGTAGTTCAGGCCGATGGCCACGAACTTGGTCGATCCGGTAAAGGGCACGCCCATGCGCGGCTTGCCGCGCACCAGGGGCAGGCTGGCCGGCTTCAGACGCGCCAGACGGGCGAGCGCACGGGGCGCGAGCTGATCGGGGCCGATGTCGGGCACCACGCCGGACAGGTCACGCAGCTTGCCTTCAGCGTCGATGAGGCCGGGTTTTTCGTTGCCGGGCTTGCCATAGCGGACGAGTTTCATTCGAGAGGTCTCCAGGTGGGTGATGCGTCGTTGCTTCGTTGTCGTCGTTGTAACGGCCTGGCCCGGACGGCCAGGCACAGGGAGTAGCTGTGTCGATTCAGCCCAGGGTCAGATCATGGCACCGCCATCGACGATGAAGGGCTGGCCCGTGGCAAACAGCGACTCGTCGCTCGCCAGGTAGACCGCGATCGGTGCGATCTCTTCGGCGGTGGCCAGGCGCCCCATCGGCTGTCGGGCGATGAAATCCTTGCGGGCCTGCACCGGGTCGGCGAAGGCATTGATGCGATCGTGCAGGCTGGGCGTGTCGACCGTGCCGGGGCAGATGCAGTTGCAGCGGATGCCCCGCGCAACATAGTCGGCAGCCACGGCCTTGGTCATCCCGATCACCGCCGCCTTGCTGGCGCCATAGGCGAAGCGGTTGGTGAAGCCCTTCAGGCTGGAGCACATCGACGCCATGTTGATGATGGACCCACGCCCCTGGGCCAGCATGCCCGGCAGGGCTGCGGCCATCGCCTTCCACTGGGCCCGCACGTTCAGGTTGAAGCTCAGATCCCAGTCCGCGTCGGTGCACTGCTCGATCCCGCCCTGGTGCACCCAGCCGGCACAGTTGAACAGCACATCGAGCGGCTGCGCGCCGATCACCCGGGCGACCTGCGCATCGTCGAGCATGTCCAGCACCTGGGTGCTGATACCGGCCACACCGGCATAGGCCGCCAGCAGCGCGGGATTCACGTCGGTGGCGATCACCTGTGCGCCTTCGGCAGCCATCTGCAGCACGCTGGCGCGGCCGATGCCCTGTCCGGCCGCGGTGACCAGGATGCGTTTGCCCTGCAGTCGAGTGCCCATGGCGCGTGTCTCCGTGTGTGTGTCGGCGGATGATAGCGCGCCGGGCGCGAGGGTCCGGGCGTCGGGCGTGCCCCCCAGGAAGGCCTGCCGCGATCGACGCCAGCGCTGGACAGAGTGATGGCACAGATCGAAAAGCGGCCTTTCAGTAGAATCGGCCCATTGAGCCGCATCGCCGGCCACCCTCTTCCTGCCCTGGCACTGGCCAACCATGATCAGACCCCTCCTGTCCCGCTGCGGCCTTGCCCTGCTGCTGCTCGTCCTCGCGGGGTGCGCCACGCGACCAGTCAATCCGCCGATGCCAGTCAGCCAGCCGCTGGGAGGCGGATATCGAGCGGAAACACGCGCCCTGAAGCAACAGGAAAACCTGGTCATCCTGGCCTTCTCCGGAGGCGGAACGCGTGCTGCAGCCTTCTCCTACGGAACGCTGGAATTCCTGAAGAATGCGACCTGGACGGCCAAGGACGGCCGCAGCGGCCGACTGCTGGATTCGGTCGCACTCATCACCGGGGTCTCGGGCGGCAGCTTCACCGCGCTCGCCTATGGCCTGTATGGCGATCGACTCTTCGACGAATACGAAAAGCGTTTCCTGAAGCGCAACATCCAGGGCGAGATCGTCGCCCGATCCTTCAACCCGCTCAACTGGGCCTCGCTGGCCGCTAGTGAGTGGGGCCGCTCGGAGCTCGCCTCGGAGCTCTACGACGAGGCGCTGTTCGGCAACGCCACCTTTGGCGACCTGCAGCGCGGCGACGGACCGATGATCCAGGTGTCGGCCACCGACCTGTCGACCGGTGCCCGCTTCAGCTTCAGCCAGGCGGTGTTCGACATCCTCTGTTCCGACCTGAACCAGGTGAAGCTGTCGCGTGCGGCAGCAGCGTCATCCGCCGTGCCGGTGGTGCTGTCACCGGTGACGATGCGCAATCACGGCGGCAGCTGCAACTGGGTCTCGCCGGCCTGGACCGATCGCTTCCTGAAGACCGACAACCCGCCGCGCCCGGCCGCCCGCGCCATCCGCTCGATGCGCGCGCTGCAGGCCTTCGGCGACGGCGCCAACCGCCCTTACCTGCATCTGGTCGATGGCGGCGTCTCGGACAACGTGGGCATGCGGGGCGTGCTCGACACCCTGGAGGTGATTGAAGCGCTGCACCACCTGAACCTGCCGACCCCGCTGGACAGCGCCCGCCGGGTTGTCGTGTTCGTGGTGAACTCGCTGTCCTCGCCGCCCACGCCCTGGGACACTTCGTCCACTCCGCCGGGCTCGATCGACATCATGCTCAAGTCGGCCGGCGTGCCGATCGATCACTTCTCCTACGAGTCGATCGAACTGCTGCGCGACGTCTCGATGCGCTGGAACACCATGAAGACCATCCGGGCCGCCAACGTTCGCGATGGCAAGCCGGATCCGGCCATCGAGGCTGCCAGCCGCGGCGTCGATGCCGAGGTCTACGCGATCGACGTGTCGTTTGCCGCACTGAAGGGCGATCCGGAGTTCGACTATCTCAACAGCCTGCCCACCTCCTTCGTGCTGCCCGACGAAGCGGTGGACCGACTGCGGGCCGCAGCCGGCCGGATCATCATGGCCTCGCCGGACTTCCAGCGGCTGCTGAAGGATGTGGGCATTCGACTGAAAGACCCGCCGGGCAGCGCTCCGGCCGTCCTGCCCGGGGCCGCTCCCGCGCCGAGCACCCGATAGCCCCGGCCGCGCGATCGGCACGCACGGCCCCGTGCGGGGCCGCGTCGAGGCGGCCTCAGTGCCTCAGGGCTCGACGATGTTGAAGGTGAAGTCGAACACGTCGAGACATTCGAAGAAGGCCTGCAGACGCGCGGAATCGCCGGTGACCGCCAGCGTGCCGGCCTTGAGCGCAGCGGCGAAATCGCTGCCCGCCTCCACGATCGCAGTCAGCGTGGCGCGATCCAGCGTGATCACTGCATCGGCCGCGTCGCCATGGCTGCCGGGCAATGAGGTCAGCGCGCCGTTGCGCAGCGTGAGCCGGTAGCTGCGATCCTCGTCGCGCATGACCCAGTCGACGCGAAGCGCCATGTCCTGGGTCTTCGGGCCATTCACCCGCACCGCCAGATGCTGCAGATAGCGATCGGTGGGCAAAAAGGCCAGCATGCCCATCGCGCCCACCATCGGACGCGGCGCACGCGGCACTGACGGGTCGCGACGAATCTCCATGGCGCCCATCAGATAGGCGTTGCGCCAGGTCGAGGACTCGGCCTGATAGCCGAGCTGCTCCATGGCGTCGGCCAGCAGGCCGCGTCCGGCGAGATGATCGGGCTGCGCGAACACCAGGTGGTGCATGGCCTGGACCACCCAGCGAAAATCGCCCTGTTCGTAGTCCTCGCGCGCCTTGCGCACCAGCTCGTCGGCGCCACCCATGTAGGCGACATAGCGCTTGCCTTCCTCGACGGGTGTGTGCCGATCGAGGTTGGCGGGATTGCCGTCATAGGGTCCCAGGTA
>JBILSK010000072.1:0-7793 GCA_044372165.1 Burkholderiaceae bacterium
TCGATGAACAGCACCGCGTGAGGATTGGCCTTGAGCTGCTTGAGCACCGCCTTCAGGCGCTGCTCGAAATCCCCGCGGTACTTGGTGCCGGCCAGCAGCGCGCCCATGTCCAGCGAATAGACGTTGGCTTCGGCGAGCACCTCGGGCACGTCGCCTTGCGTCACCCGCCAGGCCAGTCCCTCGGCAATTGCCGTCTTGCCCACGCCGGCCTCGCCCACCAGCAAGGGGTTGTTCTTGCGGCGACGGCACAGCACCTGGATGACCCGCTCGACCTCGGCCTCGCGACCGATGAGCGGATCGATCCGACCTTCACGTGCCGCGGCATTGAGATTGGTCGTGAACTGCTCCAGGGCACCCTGCTGGGCCGATGCGGGCTCTTCGCCCTGCTCCTGGACCTCTTCCTTGGCGGTTTCCTTGGGCTGCGGCGTCTTGGTGATGCCGTGCGAAATGAAGTTCACGACGTCGAGGCGCGTGATGCCCTGCTGGTGCAGGTAGTACACCGCGTGAGAATCCTTCTCGCCGAAGATGGCCACCAGCACGTTGGCACCGGTGACCTCCTTCTTGCCGTTGGAGGTCGACTGCACGTGCATGATCGCACGCTGGATGACCCGCTGGAAACCCAGCGTCGGCTGCGTGTCGATTTCCTCGTTGCCGGGCACGACCGGGGTGTTCTCCCGGATGAAGTTGCCCAGATTCTTGCGCAGGTCGTCGATGTTGGCGGCACAGGCACGCAACACTTCTGCGGCGGAGGGGTTGTCGAGCAAAGCAAGCAGCAGGTGCTCGACGGTGATGAACTCATGGCGCTGCTGACGGGCCTCGACAAAGGCCATGTGCAGGCTGACTTCCAACTCTTGCGCGATCATGCTTCCTCCATCACGCACTGCAACGGGTGCTGGTGCTGGCGTGAAAATGCACTGACTTGATCGACCTTGCTGGCGGCGACATCGCGCGGGTAGACCCCACAGACGCCTCGACCTTCGAGGTGAACCTTCAACATCACCTGGGTTGCCTTCTCCAGGTCCATCCCGAAAAAACGCTGCAGGACGCCGACGACAAACTCCATCGGAGTGTAATCGTCGTTCAGAAGCGCCACCTCGTACATCGGAGGGGGTTTGAGCTTCTCGTCCTGCTTCTCGAGGACAGTACCGGGATTGTTCGAAGTGGCCATGGCGTCCCGCATTCTAGCGACTCATCTCCCCTTCGCAAGGCAACCCCACATTTCTTTATGGAGGTCCGTGCCGCGTTTCACAAGTGTCGAGGCCGGCGACCCCGTCTGTCGACCCCGCATTGCTGCCCCTGGATACCCTGCAAGGCCGCATCATCCGGAACGTCTCGGTCACGGACAGTCTTGACGAAACACCCCTTTCGAAAAAAGAATCCGGGTTCGAGCAGCCGAAAACCGATTGCGATCGGACCGGCATGCACCGTGTACGACACTCTGGACGGAAGGGTTATGGCGACGGGTACCGTGAAGTGGTTCAACGATGCAAAAGGTTTCGGATTCATCACGCCCGATGACGGCGGCGAGGATCTGTTCGCTCACTTCAGCTCGATCCAGATGAACGGCTTCAAGTCGCTCAAGGAAGGTCAGAAGGTGCAGTTCGATGTGGTGCAGGGCCCCAAGGGCAAGCAGGCCTCGAACATCACGGCAGGAAACTGAGCTCGGCCCGGGAAACCGGGCTTGCTTGCGGACGCCGGCCATGCCGGCGTTTCTTGTTGGTCTCACCTACGTTGACCGACTGCTTCTCGACGGTCGCGACGTCGAGCCCAGGCCTTGCGCCCCTCTTCCCCCCACAAGACGATGCTGGCCACGCCCAGCAGGACCGGAAGCTCGGTCAGCGACAACGGCACCGTTCGAAACAGGGCATTGAACGGAGGTGCCCAGATCACCAGGGCCTGCAGGGCCACCGACAGCAGCAGTCCGCCGGCCAGCCACCGGTTGGCCCGCAGGCCCTGCAGCGCGGAACGCAGCGCAGATCTGCAATTGAGCACATTGAACCACTGGCACATGACCAGAACAGTGAAGGTCTCGGTGCGAACCCGTTCGATCGCCACATCCTGGGTCAGGCGCCAGGCAAACCAGCCGAAGGTGGCCACCACCGCCAGGCTGGCCATCAGCATCATGCGCGCGAACATCTCCCGATCGATCAGCGGGTCGTCACGTCCGGTCGGCGCACGCCGCATCTCGTCGCCATCGGCCGGCTCCATCACCAGATTCACGGTGAGCGTGCCTTCGGTCACGATGTTGATCCACAGGATGTGGACCGCGGCCAACGGCAGCGGATAGCCGACGAGCAAGGCCAGCATCAGGATGGCCACCTCGTCGATCGAGGTCGAGAACAGATAGAGGATCACCTTCTTGAGGTTGCCGTACACGACGCGCCCTTGCTCGACCGCGCCCACGATGCTCACGAAGTTGTCGTCGGTGATCACGATCCGGGACGCCGCCTTGGCCACGTCGGTGCCCGCCCGGCCCATTGCCACACCGACATCGGCCGCCGCCAGCGCGGGCGCGTCGTTGACCCCGTCGCCAGTCATGGCGACCACCGCCCCGCGCGACTGCCAGGCACGCACGATGCGCAGCTTCTGGGCCGGCTGAACCCGGGCGAACACGGCGATGGACGGCAGTGCCTCGATGAGCGCCGCGTCATCCATCCGATCAAGTTGCGGGCCGTCGATCGCACGATCATCCGCCTGTGCGATGCCCAGTTCGCGGGCGATCGCCAAGCCGGTCAGGGTGTGGTCGCCGGTCACCATCACCACCCTGATACCCGCACCGTGGCATCGAGCCACCGCGTCGGCCACTTCATCGCGTGGCGGGTCGATCTGCCCGATCAGGCCCAGCAGGCGTAATCGTCCGTGCAGCAAGCCGAAATCGGGGGGACCGTCCAGACTGCCCGGCCCGACTATCGTGGCCACTGCCAGCACACGCCAGGCGCGCCTGGCCATCAGCTCGACGGCCTGACGCGCACTCGCACTCGCCGCGAGCTGATCGGGCCCCAGCATTGCCAGGATCGCCTCGGGCGCACCCTTGACGAAGACCTCGCCAGCGGATCCGCTCCCATGCCCCGTCGCCATCATCCGGGCATCCGCATCAAAGGGCCATTCACTCACCCGCGGCGTGTCCTTGAGCAGTGCGGCCGGATTCAGTCCGGCTTTCATCGCCAGACACACCAGTGCCGCCTCGGTGGGATCTCCCACTGCGGTCCACCCGTGCTGCGCGGACTCGGGCGGCACCAGGCGGGCGTCGTTGCACAAGGCGGCTGCCCGCAGCAGTTCGCCCATCACCCCTTCACCGCAGTCCGCCGCATCCAGCGCCTGTCCGTCCAGCAGGAGGTCGCCAGTCGGCGCCCAGCCGACACCGGTCACCGCAATCTCGCGGCCATCCGGCAACCACAGACCGCGCACGGTCATCTCGTTGCGGGTCAGGGTACCGGTCTTGTCGGTGCAGATCACCGTGGTCGACCCCAGGGTCTCGACGGCAGACAGACGTCGAATCAGCGCCCCACGCCGCGCCATGCGCTGCATGCCGACCGCCAGCGCGATCGTCATGGCGACCGGCAAGCCCTCGGGCACCATGGACACCATCTGCGTGAGGGCCACCATCAGCACCTCGCTCCAGGGCAGCTCGCGCCAGGTACCCAGCAGCAGCACGCCCGCGAACAGCACGATGGCCGCCACCACCAGCTGTCGCCCGAATCGAGCAATGCGCGCTTCCAGCGGGGTGATCGGTTCGCGGGCCCGGCCGGTCAGCCCGGCCACACGCCCCACCTCGGTGTCGTTGCCGGTTGCCACCACGACTGCTCGCCCGCGACCGGCCGCCACGTGCGTGCCGCCATGCACCATGCAATGCCGATCGGCGGGCACCGCGTCGGGCGCCACGGCGGATGTCGCCTTGTCGACCGGCAACGATTCGCCGGTGAGCACGGCCTCGGCCACCTGCAGTCGCACTGCCTCGATCAGCCGCGCATCCGCGCCCACCGCATCGCCCGAACTCAGCACCAGCAGATCGCCGGGCACCAGTTCGCGAGCGGGAATGCGGCCCTCGACCCCCGCTCGGATCACCGTGACCTGCAAGGCGGCGAGCGTGCGCAGTGCGGCGACCGAGCGTTGCGCACGCCCTTCCTGCAAGGTGCCGATCAAGGCATTGGCCAGCAGCACGCCGGCGATCACGCCTGCGTCGGATCCGTGTCCCAGCCACAGCGCCAGGAGCGCGGCCACCCCCAGCAACCAGATCAGCGGGCTGGTGAATTGCCGTGCGAACAAGCTCCACAGCGGACGCGGCGGGGCCTCGTCGAAGGCGTTCGGACCGTAGCGCGCCTGACGCAGCACGACCTCGCTCGGCGCCAGACCGTGCAGGGCATCGGTGCCGAGATCGCGGAGGACGTCTTGCATGTCCTGCGCGTGACGGGGGATGGCCGGGGGGTGGGGGTCGATCATCTAGGAGGCAGCACCAAGGCGGGGCACGGTCACAATGATGACGCCATCGGCCTGCGGGTGCATGGCACACGACCCTGCAGACCTGACTCGGCGCAGGGGACACTGCCTGCGCAAGGCCGGTTCACCCGTACTGTCACGCCTTCGGGTCAGAGAGTGATCATGCCGACTGCCTTGCCTTGCCGCCCGGGCGCCCCCCGCAGGAGCCCACCCGCCTCGTTCGACTCGCGCACCGTGGGCCAGCCAAACCGGCGACGGCGCATCGTGCTGCTGGGTGTCGGCGCACTGCTGCCCGGTGCGCTCGCCGCGCAGACGGTCTCGCTGGCTGGGTCCGCTCGCTCGGGCGGGGTCCTGCTGATCCGTCACGCCCAGACCGAAGCAGGCATCGGCGATCCGCCCGGGTTTCGACTGGACCAGTGCAGCACGCAGCGCAATCTGTCCGAAGCAGGTCGCACGCAGGCCCGCGCCATCGGTCAATGGGCTCGCAGGCACGGACTGCAGCCGACCGCGGTGCTCAGCAGCCAATGGTGCCGCTGCCAGGAGACAGCCCGCCTGGCGTTCGACCGGGTCGAGGCCTGGCCTCCCCTCAACTCGACCTTCGCCGGTCAGGGCGATCCCGACGCTCAGGCGCGTGCCCTGCGCGAACGCTTGCAGGCGCTGGCCCCGGGCTCCCTGGAAATCTGGGTCACGCACCAGGTCATCATGACCGCGCTGACAGGCGCGTATCCGGATCAGGGCGAGGGTTTCATGCTCGATGCGCGCGGCAAGTTGCTTGCGCGCGGCATGATGCAGGGTCAAGGCGACCATCGTTGAAGGAGCGCCACAGGTGGCGGCAAACCGAATCAGGACGAGCATGAGACGGTATCGAACGACTGGCGTGAAAGCCGGCGTCGCAGCGGCCTTGTGGATGGCCGTCACCGCGCAGGGGCAAGTCGGTGAACGCGTGCGGCTGGACGATCTGGGCGGGCTGCTGATCGACCGCACCGAAGTCACCATCGGCCAGTTCGCGCGCTACGCGAGTGCCACCGCGACGGTGACCCGTGCCGAGCGCGAAGGCGGTGGCTTCGAATTCGAGGGCGGCTGGAAGCGACGACCCGGGTGGACCTGGCGGCAACCCGAAGGCGCGCACCCAGGCAGCCTCGATGTGCCCGCGGTGCACCTGACCCAGGACGAGGCCAGCGCCTACTGCCGATGGGCAGGCGGCCGCCTGCCGACTGCCGCCCAATGGCGGCGCGCCGGCTTCACCGAGCTTCGCGCCGCACCGCCCGCCCCCTGGGTGCGCGGCAAAACCTATCCCTGGACCACCGGCGACAGCCCGCATGGAGCCAACACCAGTGACCCCGACCCCTGGCCGCGTGCCGCGCCCGTCACTCAGACACGGCCCGGCGTCAACGGACTGCATGACATGGGTGCCAATGTGTGGGAGTGGGCAGCCGATGCGCGCGGCACCGAACGCCAGACTCTGGGCGGCTCCTGGTGGTACCCGGCCGAGCGGATGAGAGCGGACGTCGATGCCTGGAAGCCGGCCGACTTTCCGGCGATCTACATCGGCTTTCGATGTGTCTACGACCCGGAAGAGAAGCGGTGATGGCGATGATGAGCCGCCTGGTCCCCGATTACCGCGCACTGGTGCTCGGCGCGTCGGGCGCGATCGGCCAGGCCTTCGTGCAGGCGCTGCGCACGGATCCGGGCTGCGCCTCGGTCGTGGCCGTCTCGCGCGGGGAACCGCTGCGCTGGGATCTGCGCGACCCGCCCAGCCTGGAGGCACTCAGCGAGCATCTGCGTGGCGCGCTCGAAGGCCCCCTGCACCTGGTGATCGACGCCACGGGTGCCCTGCGCATCGATGGGCGTGGTCCGGAAAAACGGCTTCAGGAACTGGACGCCGATGCGCTCATGGCCAGCCTGCAGGTCAATGCGGTCGGCCCGGCGCTGCTGCTGCGCCACCTCAGTCCGCTGCTGGCGCGCGACGAACGGGTGATCTGGGCCAAGCTGTCGGCCCGCGTGGGCAGCATCGAGGACAACCGCAAGGGTGGCTGGTACGGCTATCGGGCGGCCAAGGCAGCACTCAACCAGCTGCTGCAGACCGCCGCCATCGAAGTGGCCCGACAGCGACCGCAGGCGGTGGTGGCCGCCTTGCAACCCGGCACGGTGCGCTCCTTGCTGAGCCAGCCCTTCGTGGGTGAAGCTGCCAGCGATCCGCGCGACGCTGCCCTGCACCTGCTGCGGGTGATCGACACGCTCGAGCCCACCGGGCGCGCGCAGTTCGTCGACTACGCGGGGCAGACAATCCCCTGGTAGGCCGCAGACGCTGCGTCTGGCCCCGTTGTCACGCCTCGTCGTCGGTCGGCATCGCACGGCCTGCGCTGATGCGATGCGCGAGCGTCCCGGCGACGAGCGCGGGTAGAAACCACGGCGCCTCGACGTTGGTCGAACCGAGCGAAGCGATCGCCGGCCCCGGGCAGTAGCCGGCCAGCCCCACCACGAAGACGACACCGGCGAGGCCCGCCGCCGCCAGACCGATCACGACACCGCCGATCAGGGCAGCAACGATGGACGACAGTGTCGTCATGATTCACGCACCAAACAAAAAAGAAGCCCCTGATGTCCAAGGGACGTCAGGGGCTCGCAGGGCGTCTGACGACGCACCCGGCCGTCATCACATGTTGTCGATCATCACCTGACCGAATCCCGAGCACGACACCTGCGTGGCACCGGGCATCAGGCGGGCGAAGTCATAGGTGACCTTCTTGCTCAGGATGGACTTCTCCATCGACTTGATGATCAGGTCAGCGGCTTCGGTCCAGCCCATGTGACGCAGCATCATTTCGGCCGACAGAATTTCCGAACCCGGATTCACATAGTCCTTGCCCGCATACTTGGGTGCGGTGCCGTGCGTGGCCTCGAACATCGCGACCGAGTCGGACAGGTTGGCGCCGGGCGCAATGCCGATGCCACCGACCTGCGCGGCCAGCGCGTCGGAGACGTAGTCGCCATTGAGGTTCAGCGTGGCAATCACGCTGTACTCGGCGGGACGCAGCAGGATCTGCTGAAGGAAGGCATCGGCGATCACATCCTTGACGATGATCTCCTTGCCGGTCTTCGGGTTCTTGAAGCTGCACCACGGGCCGCCGTCGACCAGCTGCGCACCGAACTCCTGCTGGGCCAGCTCGTAGCCCCAGTCACGGAAGCCGCCTTCGGTGTACTTCATGATGTTGCCCTTGTGCACCAGCGTGACCGAGGGCTTGTCATTGTCGATGGCGTACTGGATGGCCTTGCGCACCAGGCGCACCGTGCCTTCGCGCGACACGGGTTTGACTCCGATCCCGGAAGTCTCGGGGAAGCGGATCTTCTTGACG
>JBILSK010000073.1:0-7765 GCA_044372165.1 Burkholderiaceae bacterium
ATCAGCTCGATCATGTCCAGGTCCGGAAAACGCCAGCTCGCATAGCGGCCGATGAAGGTCTCGATGTCGGCGCGCCGGTTCCAGTCCTCGGGCTTCAGGGCCTCACCTTCTTCTGCGCGCACGCAGGCGATCCAGTTGGTGAGCGAGGCGCCCTCGTCCAGAGCGGTACGGGAGATCGGATAGCAGACGAACTTCTGCTCGGCATTGCCCATCTGCACCATGGTGCGGCCCGACAGAAAGGGCCGGCTGCGGGTGACGCCTCGGTACAGGATGTTGCGACTCCACTGCGGCGGCCCTTCGTCGGGATAGAGCTGTCGCCGTGCGGCGGAATGGATGCCATCGGCGGCCAGCAACAATTCGGCTCGCACTGCGTGGTGCGATGCCGCCCGATCGGCAAACTGGGCCGTGACGCCGGCATCGTCCTGCTCGAAGTGCTCCAGTCGCAGACCGGTTCGCACCCGCGCTTCGCCCAGGCGCTCCAGCGCCGTGCGGTAGAGCAGCATCTGTAACTCGCCGCGATGGACGGAATATTGCGGAAAGGGATAGCCGGCATCGAGACCGCGGCCATCCTGCCAGATGCGCTGCCCGTGTCGGGTGTAGAAGGCGACCTCACGAGTGGGGATCGCGAGTGCGGCCAGCGGCTCGGCCAGGCCCAGCGCATGCAGCACGCCCACGGCATGCGGCAGGACATTGATGCCCACGCCCAGGGGACGCAGCTGGGCGCTGGCCTCGATCACCTCGACCTCGAGACCTGCCTGGTGCAGGGCCAGGGCCGTCGTCAGTCCGCCGATGCCACCGCCGGCGATCAGGATCTTCATGATGCGTTCTTTCCCTCTTGCGATTCGCGCCGAGCGTCGGCGCAGGTTCGATGAAACACGATGTCTGGCACCTTGGGTTCCAGCGCCACTGTCAGTTGCTCGATGCAGCCGTCGGGTTCGGCATGAAAATTGAGCACCAGATAGTCTGGAAAGACGCGGTCGGGCTGCCCCGGCAAGCGAAACGCATCCACCCCGCAGGGTTGCAAGGAGGCATTCAGCCCCCGCCAGGACCAGTGCAGCACGCCTTGGTGCACGGTGATCGTCATGGTCCGATAGGCGGGATGATCATAGCGGCCGGCAAAGGCTGCCAGCGCCCGGCCCGAAGTGCGTGCGCGGGCATCGGTCAGCCTGCGGGCGCGATCCACCGCCTGCTGGGTGCGCAGCCAGTCGGCCCGCAGCGGCTTCACCCGGCCCAGCCAATCGATGGGCTCAAGCCCGCACAACGCGTCGAAAGCCGCATGAGCCAGCACCGGCCCCATCGGTGTGGGATTGCGGTTGCACAGCACCGCCACCCCCAGATCCTGGTCGGGCAGCAGCGCCATGAAACTGCTCCAGCCCAGCAGCGATCCGGTGTGCAGCACTTCGCGCCTGCCGCGATAGTGCTGACGCCACAGCCCCAGACCGTGAAAGCGTTCGCCCAGCTCAGGTTGCTCGCTTGGAGCGGCCCACACCTGGGGACGCATCATTTCCCTGAGGACGGCTGCCGGCACGATGCTGCGCCCCTCGAGGCACCCGTCATCGAGCAGGCAGCGCACCCAGCGTGACAAGTCCTCGATCGAGCTGACCAGGCCGCCTGCCGGCGGCAGGCCCATCCGGTGCGGCGCGATCCGGTAGCGGGTGTCGCCGTCCATCGCGTGGGGCGTGGCCTGCTCGGCGCCCGCCGCCTGGTCCGTGATGTCAAAGCCGGTCTGCGTCATGCCCAGGGGCTGCAGCAGGCGGCGCCGGATCGCCTGTTCCCAAGGCTCGCCGCTGAGCTGTTCGATGATCGCGCCTGCGATCAGGTAGCCCAGGTTGCTGTAGTCAGCACATTCGCGCAGGGCATGAGCGGGCGCCAGATCGGCGAGGCACGCCATCATCTCGCCCTGCCCCAGGTCGGCGGGATGCCACAGCCAATCATGTCGAGCCAGGCCTGCCCGGTGCAGCAACAGGTCACGCACGGTCACCTCACGGGTGGCCTGCGGATCGGCCAGTCGAAAGCCGGGCAGCAGGTCGATGACGCGACTATCCCAGGCACACCTGCCTTCCTCCACCAGCAGACCGACCACGGCAGCGGTGAAGGACTTGGTGAGCGAACACAGGGCAAACCGGGTTCGAGGGGTGACCGGCTCGGGAGATGCCGCATCGCGCTGTCCGTATCCACGGCAGTGGATCGGCTGGCCGTGATGCACCACGGCCAGCGCCAGCCCGGGAATCCGATAGAAGGCCATGCCTTCTTCGGCCAGGGCGTCCAGTCGTGCAGAAAAGTTGGGGTTCATCCGGGCCTGAGGTCAAATCGGCGGCCGTGTTCGCCGCGGCCCGGCTGCTATCCTAGCCCCGACCCGTCACCAAGGAGTTTCCATGGCTCGCCAGGCCCTGCTTGAAGGCATTCGTGTCGTCGATCTGACCACCGTGTTCTTTGGCCCCTATTGCACCCAGACGCTGGCTGATCTGGGCGCCGAAGTGATCAAGCTGGAACCCGCCGAGGGTGACACCTCCCGGCTGATCGGCAACCCGCCGGCCACGCCGGGCATGGGCCCGGTCTACATGCGCCTGAATCGAGGCAAGAAGAACATCGACTGGGACTTGAAGAGCGAGGCCGGCCGCGAGGCCATGAGGCGGCTGATCGCCACCGCCGATGTCTTCATCCACAACATCCGCAGCGACGCGATCGCCCGCATCGGCCTGGGCTATGACGAGGTCCGCAAGATCCGCCCGGACATCGTCTATGTGCATTGCACCGGGTTCGACGAAAGCGGTCCCTACGCTGGGCTGCAGGCCTATGACGACATCATCCAGGCGGCGACCGGCCTGGCTCAGCTGCTGCCGATGGCGGACGGCAACCCGAGGCCGCGCTTCATGCCGGCGGCCATCGCCGACAAGGTCTCGGGTCTGCACGCGGTCTATGGCGTGCTTGCGGCAATCATCCATCGCCTGCGCACCGGTGAAGGTCAGTCGGTCGAGGTGCCGATGTTCGAGTCCATGGTGAGCTTCAACACCCTGGAGCATCTGTGCGACAACAGCTGGGTGCCGCCCACGGCCAGCCCCGGCTATTACCTGCGCCAGATCGACCCGACCCGCCAGCCGATGCCCACCAAGGATGGCTGGATTGCCTTTGCCCCCTACATGGACGACCGCTGGGTGCGCTTCTTTGAGGCTTCCGGCCATGGGGAGGTCCTGCAGGAGCCGCGTTTCATCGACAAGCCGACCCGCCGGGCCAACATGTCGCAGATGTTCGAGGTGATGGCCACCATTTCACCCGAGCGCACCACCGACGAATGGCTGGAACTGTGCAAGACGGCCAATGTGCCGGCGATGCGGGTCAACCGGATCGACGAACTGGCGCGCGATCCGCAGATCCAGGCCAGCGGCTTGATGCGTGAGCGGCAGCACCCCACCGAGGGGCCGCATATCGAGGTCGGCATGCCGGTGCGCTTTTCGGCCGCGCCCCAGCGCGAGCTCGGCCACACCGCGCACATGGGCGAGCATTCCGAGGAAGTGGCGCGGGAACTTGGCGTGACGGTGCCGGCTCGGCCCAAGGCGTGATCGGGCCTGATCGGGCCTGATCAAGGCGGACGGCAGCGCACCGGGTACATCGCGCTGCCGCACTCAAGGCAAGGGCACCCTCATGGCGCCCATGCCCTGCTGCTCAGCCCTGCTGCTCAGTCCTGCTTCGCGCCGGAAATCTTCACCAGCTTCTCGATGATCGGGTTCGAGGCTTCGAAGTCGCGCTTGAACTGCGCCGCGCCGCCGGTCACCTGACTCATGCCGAACACCTGAAGCCGGGCCTTGATCGGTGTGGATTGAACGATCGCGATCGCTTCCTTTTCCAGACGCTGCACGATCGCCTTGGGCGTGCCGGCCGGCGCCAGCAGCGTGAACCACGCCACCGTATTGAATTCCGGGTCAGGAAAACCCGCCTCGGCCATGGTCGGCACATCGGGCAGGTCCGCCAGGCGCTTGGGACCCAGCACCGCCAGCACCCGCACCTTGCCGGACTTCAGAAAGGGCAATGCCGGGCCCAGGGTGCCCATGCCCCAGGGCACATTGCCAGCCGCCAGATCCTGGATGTAGGGGCCTTCGCTCTTGTAGGCCACATGGTTCATGCCCAGGTCGCGCGACTGATTCAGGTAGGCGCTCATCAGGTGGCCGGCCGAGCCCACGCCATACGAGCCGTAGTTGAGCTTGCCCTTGTTGGCCTGAGCCCAGGTCATGAACTCCTTCATGTTCTTCGCGGGCACGCTGCTGTGGACCGTCAGCACCAGATGCGTGGAGGCCACTTCCGAGATGAACTCGAAGTCCTTGCGCACGTCATAAGGCACCTTGGAGAACACATGGTGCGTGTAGAAGATGGGCGTCGAGTAAGCCAGCAGCAGGGTGTGACCATCGGGCGCGGCGCGGGCCACCGCCTGCGCACCGATCATGCCGGATGCACCGACCTTGTTGTCGACCACCACGCTCTGACCCAGTCGCTTGGCCAGTTCCTCGGCCATCACCCGTCCGACGATGTCAGTGGCGCCGCCAGGAGCAGCCGGAATCACCAGGGTGACGGGTCGGCTCGGATAATCCTGGGCCAGGGTCGGGGTGGCTGCCAGCACGCCCAGTGACAGCGTGGCTGCGCGCAGCAAAGTCTTCATTTGCATGAGTTTCATCATTTCGAGGACAGGAGGAATGCACATGCCCTTCAGCCGTGGCGAGACCGCCAGCGCGCCGGGACAAGGGCGGCGGCAAGCATACCTGCAATACCGACTCAGCCCAGCAGTCCCCGACCCGCTGCCAGCCGCAGGCACCGGCCGATGTCCAGGACCCAGGGGCCCGATCGATCGACGGTGACCTGAACGATTTCCCCTGGCGACAGGCTGTGTTCACGGTCGCCATCGAAGGCCACCACCCCGGGCCCGACGAACTGGAAGGGCTCACCCAGCCCCAGCCGCTCGCAGGATTGAACCTGCACGGTGCCAAACAGACCCGGCGACACCGGCACCTGAAGCGTGCGCAGCAGCGGGCCGTCAGAGACGCCGCAGCGCAACGCAAGACCACAGTTGTCATCGAAACCCACCGGATCGATGTACCCGCCAATCGGCGACATGCCCACCGAATCCGGCTCGCCGCGGGTCAGCACCAGGGCGGCCAGGCGCGCCGGATCGTAGGGCAGCAGATTGCCAGTGTGGTCATCTCGCAGCAGCACCGCGTCGATCACGCCGATGTCCTCCCAGCCCGCCGCCCGCACCCGAATCACCTTGCAGCGGCTGGCCGCATCGGGAAGCGGGATCGCGCCGCGTGCGATCAGGCCCGCCGCCAGACCTGCTGCAGTCGCCTCGGCGAACACCGGAAACACGTTGTTGGTGCCGGTGGACAGCGGCAACAGCGGCGCCTGCGGCCAGGTCCGGGCAATGATGCGGTTGGTGCCATCGCCCCCCAGCGATACGATCATCGCGCACCCGGCCTCGCGCACCGCCTGCACGAAGGCCACCGTGTCGGCCGCGCTGTGGGTGAGGCCGACATCCAGCACGCGCACCTTGGCACGCAAGGGCATGAGCTCCAGCGCACCGCTCGCGAGTCGGTAGGGTTCTCGCATCACCAGGATCTCGTCGACCCCGACCGCATCCAGCCCGGTGGCGATCCGCGCCACCAGGTCGCGCTTCATCTCGTTGGTTGACACACTGGCGCGCGCTGCCATGCGCCGCACATCACGCCCGGACATGGGATTGGCCAGAATGGCAACGGAGCCGGCCATCGTCAGCCCCTGCCCCTTCCGACCGACTGCAAGCTCACTTCGCCTGCAGCTTGTCTTGCGTGCTTGTGTGAAAGTCGCTGGCGTCGTGGCGCTCGTGCAGCTGGCTGGCCGGATCGCCCATGACCCGGTTCACCATGCGGCCCCGCTGCACCGCCGGACGCGCGCCGATGGCGTCGGCCCAGCGCTGCACGTTGCGGTATTCCTGCACCTGCAGGAATTCACCTGAGCCGTACAGCAGACCCTTGGCCAGCGCGCCATACCACGGCCAGATCGCGATGTCGGCAATCGAATAGTCGCTGCCCGCCATCCAGGTGTTGTCGGCCAGATGGCGGTCGAGCACGTCGAGCTG
This sequence comes from Burkholderiaceae bacterium, assembly GCA_044372165.1. Lineage (GTDB taxonomy): Bacteria > Pseudomonadota > Gammaproteobacteria > Burkholderiales > Burkholderiaceae_E > UBA4615. Next base: position 6,101 of record JBILSK010000073.1, read on the forward strand.
ACGCTTGACCTCCATGGCGAAGCGATCGATGGCGTACTCGATCTTGGTCGGCGCATAGGCATAGAAATGCCCGAAGCCGCCGCCCAGATAAGGCGCGCTGCCCATCTGCCAGAACAGCCACGACAGGCAGGCGGCTCGTGCTGCGGGTTCGGTGGGCATCAGCACGCCGAACTTCTCGGCCAGGTAGACCAGGATGGCGCCGGACTCGAACACGGGGATCGGGGTCGGGCCGCTGCGGTCAACCAGGGCGGGAATCTTCGAGTTCGGATTCGCCGAGACGAAGCCGCTGCTGAACTGCTCGCCCTCGCTGATGCGGATCAGCCAGGCGTCATATTCGGCGCCGCTGTGGCCCATCGCCAGCAGCTCCTCGAGCATCACCGTGACTTTGACGCCATTGGGGGTGCCCAGCGAATAGAGTTGCAGGGGATGGCGCCCGACCGGCAGATCCTTCTCGTGCGTCGCCCCGGCGATCGGACGGTTGATATTGGCAAAGCGTCCGCCGCTGGCCTTGTTCCAGGTCCAGACGGTGGGCGGGGTGTAAGGCGTGTCTGGCGTATCGCTGGCAGTGCTCATGTCGTCCTCGTTCGAGCCGCAGCCAAGCGCTGTGCTGTGCGCTGCGACCCTGATTCAGCTTCAGTCAGCCCGGTTCAGGGCACATCGTTCAGATCGCCGGCCGGCCCCTGATGATGCGGATGCGGGGTATGCGCTGGATGCACAGGCGTTCGCCCGACCGGCACAGTGCGTTGCAGGAACTCGATCACGGCAGTCGCGAAGATGTCGTTTCGATCACCGGCCACCATGTGCCCGGCGCCGGTGACGTTCACATACTCGCTGTGCGGGCACAGGTCCAGAAAGGCCTGGGCGCCCTCCTCGCTCAGCAGGTCCGACAGACCCCCTCGCACCAGCAGGGTCGGCAGGCCGAGTGCGCGCGAGCAGGCTTCCAGTCGCGCCTGTCGCTTCATGAGTTCGTGCCGCCCCGAGCGGTAACGCGGATCCCAGTGCCAGTGGTACTTGCCGTCCGCGCCCAGCCTCACATTCTTGGCCAGACCGTCCAGATTGCGCGGCCGTGTGCGGTGCGGCTGGTAGGACGCGATCGCGTCAGCCACTTCTTCGAGCGAGGCGAACCCATCCGGCTTTTGCCTCATGAAGGCCTGGATGCGATCGACCCCGTCGGCTTCGATGCGAGGGCCGATGTCCACCAGCACCAGCGCGGTCGCGTCGACATGATCTTCACCCGCCGCCACCAGACTCGTGCCACCGCCCATGGATGCACCGACCAGCACCGGTCGGCGATGGCCGAGCGCCGCCACGACGCACTTGAGGTCCTCGACCATGAGGTCCTGGCCATACTGGCCATCGGGCGCCCAGTCCGAGTCGCCATGGCCCCGCGCATCGAAGGCCACCGCATGAAACCCAGCCGCCCCCAGCGTCTCGCCCGCCCCCTTCCAGGCATGGCGAGTCTGTCCGCCGCCATGCTGAAGCAGCACCAGCGGCCCTTGCGGATCGCCCCAGGAATCTCCGGCGATGCGAACGCCCTGCGCCCCGTCCCATCGATGCATCGGGACGGGGGTACCCGGCAACCGGGTTCCTGCACTCATCAGTGCCCCTTGTTCGCCGACTTCACCAGCAAGGCAAGAATCGCCTCGAGATGATCGTCAGCCATCT
>JBILSK010000074.1:0-7751 GCA_044372165.1 Burkholderiaceae bacterium
TGCGATTCCGACAGGTGCGCCGACCAGCAGCCTGCCGGCCGTCGCGGCTGCCTTGGATCCGAACAAGCTGATCGAGGGTCGTCCCGAGCAGCGCGTGCCGATGTCCCGCCTGCGTCAGCGCGTCGCCGAGCGTCTGCTGCAGTCGCAGGCCACCAACGCGATCCTCACGACCTTCAACGAGATCAACATGCAGCCGGTCATGGACCTTCGCAAGAAGTACCAGGACCGCTTCGAAAAGGAGCATGGCACCCGCCTGGGGTTCATGAGCTTCTTCGTGAAGGCCGCGGTTCATGCCTTGAAGAAGTACCCGGTGGTCAATGGTTCGATCGATGGCACCGACATCGTGTATCACGGCTACTTCGACATCGGTGTGGCGGTCGGTTCGCCGCGCGGCCTGGTGGTGCCGGTGATCCGCAATGCCGACCAGATGACGTTTGCGCAGATCGAGAACCAGATTTCCGAATACGGCAAGCGAGCGGCCGATGGCAAGCTGGGTATCGAGGAGCTGACCGGCGGCACGTTCTCGATTTCCAATGGGGGCGTGTTCGGCTCGATGCTCTCGACGCCCATCATCAACCCGCCTCAGTCCGCGATCCTCGGCGTTCACGCGACCAAGGATCGTGCGGTGGTCGAGAACGGTCAGATCGTGATTCGTCCCATGAACTACTTCGCACTGTCCTACGACCATCGGATCATCGATGGGCGCGAGGCGGTGCTGTTCCTGGTGGCCATCAAGGAAGCGCTCGAAGATCCGGCGCGCCTGCTGCTCGACCTGTGAGGGGGCGCTGATGTCAAGCAAACAGTACGACGTGCTGGTGATCGGCGCAGGACCGGCCGGTTACATCGCGGCCATCCGTGCCGCCCAGCTGGGCATGAAGGTGGCCTGCGCCGAGAAGTGGCTGAGCGCCAGGGGCGAGCCGGTGCTGGGTGGCACCTGTCTGAACGTGGGCTGCATTCCATCCAAGGCGCTGCTTGCCTCCAGCGAGAAATACGAGGAGGCCTTGCATCATCTGGGCGAACACGGCATCGACGTCGAGACACCGAAGCTTGATGTCGGCCGCATGATGGCGCGCAAGGACGGCGTCGTCAGCAAGATGACCAAGGGCATCGAGTTCCTGTTCAAGAAGAACAAGGTCGACTGGCTCAAGGGTCATGCCGCCTTCACCGGCGTGCAGGGCGAGGCCTACACGCTGGCGGTCACCGGCACCGACGGTGTCCAGGCGGTGATCGCCACCCACGTGATCATTGCCACAGGCTCCAAGGCACGCCATCTGCCGGGCATTGCGGTGGACAACCAGATCGTGTGCGACAACGAGGGCGCGCTGGCCTTGACCGCTGTGCCCAAGCGTCTGGGGGTGATCGGCGCTGGCGTGATCGGCCTGGAATTGGGCTCGGTCTGGCGCAGGCTGGGCTCGGAGGTGACCGTGCTCGAGGCCGCACCGGCCTTCCTGCCGGCCTGCGACGACGCGGTGGCCAAGGAGGCCTTGAAGCTCTTCACGCGCCAAGGCCTGGCGATCCATCTTGGCGCGAAGATCGGTGAGGTCAAGCTTGGCAAGAAGGGGGTGAGCCTGCCCTGGACCGATGCCAAGGGCGAGGCCAAGGTGCTCGAGGTGGATCGCTTGATCGTCTCGGTAGGACGGGTGCCGAACACGGACGGGCTGGGACTGGAGACCATCGGGCTGGCGCTGGACGAGCGCGGACAGGTGCCGGTGGATGATCACTGTCGCACGGCCCTGCCGCGCGTCTACGCGGTCGGTGACATCGTGCGTGGGCCGATGCTGGCTCACAAGGGTGAAGACGAAGGCGTGATGGTGGCCGAGCTGATCGCCGGACAAAAGGCGCACATCGACTACAACGCGATTCCCTGGGTGATCTACACCTCGCCCGAGATCGCCTGGGTCGGGCGCACCGAGCAGCAGCTCAAGGCCGAGGGGCGTGCCTACAAGGCCGGTCAGTTCCCGTTCATGGCCAATGGGCGGGCGCTGGGGATGGTGGCTGCCGACGGTTTCGTGAAGGTCCTGGCCGATGCCACGACCGACGAGATTCTGGGCGTGCATATCATCGGGGCCAGCGCGTCCGACCTGATCGCGGAGGCGGTCGTGGCCATCGAGTTCAAGGCGGCCAGCGAGGACATCGCCCGGATCTGCCATGCGCACCCCTCGATGTCCGAAGTCATGCGTGAAGCGGCGCTCGCGGTCGACAAGCGCGCGCTGAACATGTGACGGTCGTTGCGGCATATGGCCGCCAGCTGAAGGAGCGTGGCTACAGCGCCGACGAGGCGCAGACGCGCGCCGTTGAGCGCCTGCAGCGAATGCACGACGATTTCGTCGAGTTCAAGCGCAAGCGTTCCAATCGACTGCGTCGCTTCGTCAGCCGCCCGTCGCCACCGCGAGGCGTCTGGATGTGGGGCGGCGTCGGGCGTGGCAAGAGCTTCCTGATGGATGTCTTCTACGAGTCCGTGCCTGTCGTTCGGAAGACGCGACTGCATTTTCATGAATTCATGCGCGGCGTGCACAGGGAGCTGCGCGAACTCAAGCAGGTGGCCGACCCGCTGGACGAAGTGGCGCGGCGCATTGCATCGCGCTACCGGCTGGTCTGCTTTGACGAGTTTCATGTGTCGGATGTGGCCGATGCCATGATCCTCGATCGATTGCTGCGGGGGCTGTTTGCCAACGGCGTGACCTTCGTGATGACCTCGAACTATCGGCCGGACGATCTCTACCCGGACGGTTTGAATCGGGAGTCGATCCTGCCGGCGATCGCGCTGCTCAAGTCGAATCTGGATGTGGTCAATGTCGATGCCGGGACCGACTACCGGCGCATCGAGATGCAACGCGCCCATGCCTATGTGGTGCCCTGCGGCCCGGCGGCCGATGAGCAGCTGCTGCAGACCTTCATTGCGGTGGCCGGGGCACCCGGTGCGCCGAAGACCCTGGACATCGAGCACCGCGACATCCCCGCGGTGCGCTGCGAAGCTGAGGTGGTCTGGTTCGATTTCGCCACCCTGTGTGGCGGGCCTCGTTCGCAGCTCGACTACCTGGAGATCGCATCGCGCTTTCACACCGTGTTCGTCTCGGATGTACCGAAGATGAGCGCGGGCATGGCGTCCGAGGCACGTCGCTTCACCTGGATGGTCGATGTCTTCTACGACCAGAAGGTCAAGCTCATGATGTCGGCGGCCTGTCCCCCCGAGCAACTCTATGTGGCCGGCGCCATGTCCCACGAGTTTCATCGCACGGTCAGTCGTCTGGTCGAGATGCAGTCGCGTGACTACCTGGCCGCCCCCTTGCGGGGTGTTTCGCAACAGGTGACCTGAGCGGTGACACGGTCGTCGACGCCCCGGGTCGCTCTGGTCGCCGTTCTGGTCGCAGCGCTGATGGCAGGGTGCGCGGCGGGTAGCAGCACGCCTGTGGTGCGCACGCTGCCGGCTGCCGTCCTGGACAACTACGATCTGCGCCAGGCCATGGACGTTGAGACGGCCCGGCGTGCGCTGGACGAGGTGGCGACCGAGCGAGGGCGGCTGAATGATGCGCTGATCCGCGAGCGTATTGCCTGCTACAAGCGCTTTTTCACCACCCGCTGTCTGAGCGAGGTCGCGACGCGCGAGCGTCTGGTCAATGCCCGCCTCGATGCGGTGCAGGGCGCGGCCAATCATCGGCTGCGCGAGGATCGCGCCCTGCAGAGCAATGAACGGATCGCCCGGGACCTCGAGCGCCGAGAGGCTCAGGCAGGGGCGTCCGCCGAGACCGAGCGGGCCAATCGTGAACGCCAGGCCGAGCGTCTTCGAATCGCGGCCGAGGACGAGGCGCGCCGTGCCGAGCAGGCCCCGGAACTGGAGCGTCGAGCGGTGGCGCTCAGGGCCGAGCGCGAACGACGTGAGCGGGAGCTGGCCCAACGCCAGGCGGCCGCCACCGAGCGTGCAGCGGGGGATGCGCAGCGCGCGGCAGCGCGGGAACGCGAGCTCGAGGCCGCGCGCCAGCGCAAGGCTGCGGCGGATGCCCGCCAGGCCGAGCGGGAAGCGCGGCGGCGCGACGAACCGGTCAAGGCGCCCTGACACGCTGTCGGATCAGCGAAGGAATTGCCGCGGGTTCAGCCGTTCGGCCGATCCCGCGGGACAGTGCGATCGCTTAAACTCTCGTCCCATGCACGATATCGAATCCCTGAAGCGCCGGATTGCCGAACTGCAGGTCGAACACCGCGTGCTGGACAGGGAAATCGGCCTGCAACAGGTGGCCGTTCCCGTCGATGAACTCCTGGTGAGGCGGCTCAAGAAGCGCAAGCTTCAGGTCAAGGATGCCCTGATCCTGCTGCAGGGACGCCTGACGCCGGATGTGCCTGCATGAGTGTGCTGCGTTGATCCGTGACGACTGGCCTGAACCGCCCGGTGCGCAGGCGCTGGGGCAAGCCGCGGTGAATGCGCTGGCTGCAGGCGGTCCCCTGGCCCGTGCGGTGTCCGGCTTTCGGTCCAGAGAGGGGCAGCAGGCGCTGGCCCGTTCGATCTCCACGGCACTGGCAGATCGCGGTGCACTGGTGGCCGAAGCCGGCACCGGCACGGGCAAGACCTTCGCCTACCTGGTGCCGCTGCTGCTGTCGGGCGCTCGGGCGCTCATCTCCACCGGCACGCGCCAGTTGCAGGATCAGCTGTTCACGCGCGACCTGCCCGCTGTACGAGCGGCCCTGGCGGTGGATGTCCGGATCGCGCTGCTCAAGGGGCGCGCCAATTATGTCTGCCCGCATCACCTGGAGCGCCAGCTCACCGATGGCCGTTTTGCCGACCCGAGCACGCCCTCGCGCCTGCGGCTGATTCATCGATTCGCGCAGCACAGCGTCACCGGCGACCGGGCGGAATGTGCGGATCTGGCCGAGGACGATCCGGCCTGGATACATGCCACCTCCACCCGGGACAACTGCCTGGGGCAGGAATGTCCGGAGGTCTCGCGCTGCTTCGTGATGCGTGCGCGCAAGGAAGCCATGGCTGCGGATGTGGTGGTGGTGAACCACCATCTGTTCTGCGCCGACCTGGCCTTGCGTGAGGAGTCGATGGGCGAGCTGCTGCCGAATGTCGAGGCCGTGATCTTCGATGAGGCCCATCAGTTGCCTGATGCCGCCACCGAATTCTTTGGCGAGGCGGTGTCCAGTCGCCAGTTGCTCGACCTGGCGCGCGATCTGGTCAGAGCCGGCCTCGTCGAGGCTCGCGATGGCGCCGACTGGCGATCGCTGGCCGATCGACTCGAACGTGCCAGCCGCGAGTTGCGACTGACCTTCGAAAGCGGGACGCCCGCTCCGCAGGGATTCGGACGGGCGCGTGGGGCAGGGGCCCGGGCGCCGAGCGTGGCGCGTCGCTGGACCGTGGACGAACTGCGGGCCCATCCGTCGATTGCCGATGCGGTGGACGAGGTCAGCGCCGACCTGGTGTCGGTGTCGGCGATCGTCGCAGCCAACGCAGGGCGCGGTCTGGAGCTCGATCGATGCGGCCTGCGAGCTACCGAGATGCTGGAGCGCCTGCAGCGCTGGGCGGCAGCCCTTGATCCGTCAACTGACCCGCATCACGCCACGCCCGGCGATCCAGCGGTGGTCTGGGCTGAAACCAGCGCCCAGCATGTGAGCTTGCGGCGCACCCCGCTGTCGGTGGCTGGAGCCTTCGGGCGGCACCGCGCCGGTCCCCCGCGGGCCTGGATCTTCCTGTCCGCGACCTTGTCGATCGGCAATGACTTCTCTCATTTTGTCGATGCCCTGGGCCTGCAGGACGCGCGCTGCGAACGCTGGGACAGCCCCTTCGACTTTGCCCGTCAGGCCGCGCTCTGGGTGCCGGCGGGCCTGGGTGCACCGTCTGCACCGGGTTTCTCGATGCGACTGGCCGAACATGTCTGGCCACTGATCGCCGCCAATCGCGGGCGCGCTTTCGTGTTGTGTACCAGCCTGAGGTCCATGCGCGAACTGGCGCAGGCGCTGCGTGACCTCGACCAGACCCACGGGGCAGGGTTGCAGTGGCTGGTGCAGGGCGAGGCCTCGCGGGCGGCGTTGCTTGAACGCTTTCGCGGGCCGGGAGAGTCGGTGCTGGTGGGCAGTGCCGGCTTCTGGGAAGGTGTCGATGTGGCGGGTGATGCGCTGTCGCTGGTCATCATCGACAAGCTGCCGTTTGCACCGCCCGATGACCCGGTGCTGCAGGCGCGTGGGGAAGCGATGCGCCGTGACGGGCGTGACCCCTTCTCCCATGCGCAATTGCCGGAGGCTGCGCTGGCACTCAAGCAGGGTGTCGGTCGACTGATCCGGTCCGAGACCGATCGCGGGGTGCTGGTGATCGGCGACGAACGCCTCACCAGCAAGGGTTATGGGCGCAAGCTGATGGGCAGTCTGCCGCCGTTTGCACGGGTTCCCGACCTGCAGGCGGCCATTGGCTTTCTGCCGAATCCGGCCACGCGCGAACCCTGAGTGTCGATCGCGCGTGGCGTGATCAGCGCCAGACTTCCCACCAGGACCGATCCTTGAGTTTCAAGCCGGTCGCAAAGAGCTGGGTGTCGGGGAAGTTCGCCCGCAGCACTCGTTCAGCGTCGGCACGCTGCACATCGAGGCCGAGCTTTTCGTAGCCTTGCATCATGATGAACAGCGCTTCCTCGACCGCAGGCGAGGTCTGGTACTGCTTCACGACGCCCTGAGCCCGATTCACCGCGGCGATGTACGCGCCGCGAATGTAGTAGTAGCGGGCAATGTGGACCTCGCCGCCGGCCATCGCGTTGAGCAGGTAGCGCATGCGGGCCCGGGAATCTTCGGCGTACTTGCTGTCCGGAAAGCGGGTGATGACCTGCTTGAAGGCTTCGAAGGATTCACGAGCCGAACGCTGATCCCGCTCCGACAGGTCCTGGTCACCGAGTTTCGCGACCAGCCCCTGGTCTTCGTTGAAGTTGATCAGACCCTTCAGGTAGTAGGCGTAGTCCATTTGTGCGCTGGTCGGGTACAGGCGGACGTAGCGCTCGACGGCCACCAGCGCCTGAGCGCGGTCGCCCTCCCGATAGTGCGCATAGGCGGTGTCGAGCTGCGCCTGCTGCGCCCAGGAGCCGAAGGGGTAACGCGCTTCAAGCTTGGAGAGCAGCTTCACCGCATTGCCGTAGCGCCCGGCGTTCATCTCGGACTTGGCGTCGTCGTAGATTTCGCGAGGCGACATCTTCGAGGTAGCATCGATCTCGGTATCCTTGGGCAGCCAGCTGCACCCAGCCAGCCCTGCAGACAGCGCGAGTGCGATGCACACCGCAGCGTGCCGGACAGCACGCCTCGCGCCGGCCGGCGCACGAACCTTCAGCGTTTTTTCGGACATCGCGTTCTCATGGAGCATCGGGCCGATTATAGCCACCCGGAACGCCCGACCGCCGTGAGTGGCGCGGGCGAGGACCTTGCCGAGGACGCTGCCCCTGGGATGCGGGTCGATGCGCGTGCTGGCGCCGGCCAGCGGCTCGATCGTTTCCTCGCCTCCTGCCTGTCTGATGTTTCGCGCACGCGCTTGCAGCGCTGGATCGAACTCGGTGCGGTGACTGTGGACGGTCAACTCGTGCTGCCACGTCACAAGCTCAGGGGCATCGAGATCATCGACGTGGTGCCCTTGCCCACGGAGGCCGAGCGCGCCTTCGAGCCCGATGCGATGGACCTGCACGTGGTGCACGAAGACGCCGACCTGATGATTGTCGACAAGCCGGCCGGTCGGGTGGTGCACCCGGCTCCCGGGAATTGGCGCGGCACGCTGATGAACGGCCTGCTGC
>JBILSK010000075.1:0-7738 GCA_044372165.1 Burkholderiaceae bacterium
ACGCCTGGAAATAGCAGCAGTAGGCGCCCAGGTCGGCCTGGTCGTCCCAGCGGATCGCGAGGATGCGGAACTGTTCGTCCAGGGCGATGCTGCCGGTCAGGCGCAGGGCTCGGCCATGCCATTCGGCTGCGAACAGCTCGGCCCGCGTCGACACCCATTTCACCGGGCGCTTCAGGGTGCGCGCAGCCAGCATCAGCAGCACCTGCTCGGACGCCGGGCCGCCGCGCAAGCCGAAGGAGCCGCCGACATCCTCGGCGACCACGGTGAGGCGGTCCTGCGGCACGCCGGTGACCTGCGAGATCGAGGCGCGCATGCCCAGCATGCCCTGGGTCGGCGTGTAGACGGTGTAGCGGTCGGTGGCCTCGTCCCAGGCGGCCAGGCAGGCACGCAATTCCATGGGTGCCCCGCTCAGGCGCTGGCTGAGCACCGACAGCGTCGTGGTGTAGCGCGCCCGCGCAAAGGCCGCGCGCACCGCGCCCTCGTCACCCGCTTCGGCGACCGCCGACAGGTTGTCCGGCACGGCGTCATGCACCGCGGGGGCACCGGCGGCTCGGGCGCTGGGCATGCTGACCACCGCAGGCAGGTCGTCGTAGTCGACCATGATCTGCTCGGCCGCGTCCTGGGCATGGCGGGCGGTGTCGGCAATCACCATGGCGATCGGCTGACCGACGAAGCGGACCCGGTCGGTGGCGAGCACCGGCATGCTGTGCTTGACCTGCATCTGGCCGTCGGCGCACTTGACCGGCGCGCCGGTGGGCAGGTCGGTATAGCCGGCTGCCTTCACGTCCGCGGCCGTGAGGACCGCGACGACGCCGGGCGCCGCCTGCGCTGACTGGGTGTCGATGCCACGCACCCAGGCATGCGCGCGGTCCGAGCGCACCATCACGGCGTGAAGCTGGCCCGGCAGGTTCCAGTCGGCGGTGTAGCGTCCCTGGCCGGTGATCAGCCGCAGGTCTTCGACACGGGAGAGTTTGGGCAGGGGGGCGTTCATGGCGCGGTCCGGGTCAGTTTCGCAGCGGTTTTCACGGCGGCGACGATGTTCACGTAGCCGGTGCAGCGGCAGATGTTGCCAGCCAGGCCCTCGCGGATCTGTTCGTCGGTCGGGTCGGGGTGGCGGCGCAGCAGGTCGGTGGTCGCCATGATCATGCCCGGCGTGCAGTAGCCGCACTGCAGGCCATGACAGGCCGAAAACGCAGCCTGCACCGGATGCAGCACCTCGCCCTGGGCGAGGCCTTCGATGGTGGTGATGCGCGAGCCGTCGGCCTGCGCGGCCAGCACGGTGCAGGACTTCACCGCTTCGCCGTCCAGATGGACGGTGCAGCAGCCGCACTGGCTGGTGTCGCAGCCGATGTGGGTGCCGGTCAGGCCGATTTGCTCACGCAGCACCTCGACGAGCAGCGTGCGGTCTTCGCACTCGACGCGATGCGCGGTGCCGTTGATGTGGAGTTCGACGTGCATGACGGTCCTTGAAGACGGGGCAGTGCAGGGCAGAAGGGATGATCAGGGAAGATCGATCGGCCGGGCGACTCAGTGTCGAGCGAGCAGGCGCGTGACCGCCTGCTCTGCCATGACCTTCACCAGCTGGGCGCGATAGACCGCCGGTCCGTGCAGATCGGAGCTGAGCCCAGAGGGGTCCAGGGTGAGCTTCGCGAGCGACTCGGGCGCCATGCGCACCGCCAGCGCCTGCTCGGCCTCGTGCCAGCGAAAGACACCGGCACTGGCACCGGTGACCGCTACCCGGATGCCGGCAGCGAGCTCGGCCACCATCACGCCGGCCATGGCATAACCGGAGGCCGGCTGGGCGAATTTCGCGTAGGCGGCGCGCTGGGGCCGGGTGAAGCGGATGGTGCGGATGATCTCGTCAGGCTCCAGGGCGGTGGCGAACATGCCCTTGAAGAAGTCGGCGGCCGGGATCTCCCGGCGATCGGTGATGACGGTGGCATCCAGGCCCAGCAGCGCGGCGGGATAGTCGGCCGCCGGGTCATTGTTGGCCACCGATCCGCCCAGTGTGCCGCGCGCTCGCACCTGCGGGTCGCCAATCCCCCCGGCCAGCTCGGCCAGCGCAGGAATCGCGTCGCGGATCGCGGGGTCGCGGGCGACCTCGCCGTGGCGCTGAGCGGCGCCGACGGTGAGGGTGCGCGCATCAGCGTTGACGCCGCGCAACTCGGGCAGCCGCGTGACGTCGAGCAACTGGCTTGGCGCAGCCAGTCGCATCTTCATGGTCGGCAGCAGCGTCATGCCGCCCGCCAGCACCTTGGCGTCGGGGTCCTGGCGCAGGCGCGCGAGGACATCGGACAGGGCAGTGGCACGCGTGTAGGTGAACGGGTACATGGACTCGGTCCGTAACGGGTTGGCCCGCGCCGGGGCAGGCAGGGCCGGGTTGGGCAGGGACGCATCCCGCGCAACCGAGGTCGAAATCGGCGCAGCGAGAGCATCGAGATTAGCATTGCACCGAGAGGGACTTGTCTGCGCGCAGGATGGCGCCATCTGGGTTGCGCCGCTTATGGAACGGCACTCCACGGGCTTCGATCACAAGGAAGGTCTGCATGGCGATCACACGAGTCTGGACATTTCTGCGCCGCGCCGGACGCAACGCGCTGGTGCTGGGGTTTGCGTTGCGCGACCCAGCCACGCCACTGCCGCTCAAGCTGGCCTGTCTGCTGCTGCTGGGCTACCTGGTGAGCCCGTTTGATCTGATCCCCGATTTCCTGCTGGGCCTGGGCTGGGCCGACGATCTGGTGATGCTCGCCTTCGTCGTGCCTTGGCTGGAGCGTCGGCTGCCGGCCGGGCCGCGCGAGCGTGCTGCGGCGGCGGCCGAGCGCCTGCTGGGGCGCCTGGGGCTGGGTGGTCGGATGGGCTGAATCCGACCTGCTGCACGGTGTCGTGTGTTGCCGCGGCGCGAGGGCTTCGCTAGGCTCGCGGATCGATCGCGGGCGCCTGCCCGCCGTGAAGGAGGAAGACGCCCATGAATGCGATGTCATCGAGGTCGGCTGCACGCCGGCGCACGCTTGCCGGCTTGACCGGTGCCACGCTGCTGGGGGCCGCGCCGCGCTGGGCGGGCGCGCAGGCGCAGGCTTTTCCCAGCCGCCCGATCCGCCTGATCGTCCCGTTCCCGCCGGGCGGTGTCACCGACATCGTGTCGCGCACCGTGGCCGGGCGGCTCACGGAAGAGCTGGGCGTGCAGGTGGTGGTGGAGAATCGGGCGGGTGCCAGTGGCGCAATCGGTGCCGAGCAAGCGGCCAAGGCCGCCCCCGATGGCTACACCTGGGTGATGGGCAACATCAGCACGATGGCCATCAATCCGACCACCATGGCGCGGCTGGGCTATGACCCGCTGGGCAGCTTCGACGCGGTGGGCATGGTCGCGATCCAGCCGCTGCTGATCGCGGTGAACCCCTCGGTGCCCGCGCAGACGCTGGCCGAACTGGTCCAGCTGGCCCGCTCGAAACCCGGATCGCTCAACTACGGCACCGCGGGCAGCTCCATCCACCTGGCGGTCGAGCAGTTCTCGGGCATGGCCGGCATCCGGATGAATCACGTGCCCTACAAGGGCAGCGCGCCGGCGATCACCGATCTGGTCGGCGGGCAGATCCAGGTGCTGTTCGACCCCTTCTCCAGCCTGTATCCGCAGGTCGCGGCCGGCAAGGCCCGTGCACTGGCAATCTCCACCGAGCGCCGCTCGACCGTGGCGCCGGCCATCCCGACCGTCATCGAGTCGGGCTACCCGGGCTACGACGTGAGCTCCTGGCAGGGGCTGCTGGTGCCCGCCGGCACGCCGCGTGCACTGGTCCAGCGCATCAATGCCGAGTTGAACAAGGTGCTGGCCGGACGCGAAGTGCGCGAGAAATTCGCCCAGTACAGTGCCGAGCCCACGCCCTGGGCGCCGGAGCAGTTCTCGGCCTACATCCGCAAGGAGCAGGCCCGCTGGCTGAAGGTGGCGCAGGACGCCGGCATCAAGCCGGAATAGCGGGGGCCGGGCTCAGAGCCTGATCGCGCCGGCATAGCCGGTCAGCTCCAGATAGCCGCGGCCGATGCGTCGGCCGCGCTCGAAGGCGGTGACCGCGCCCTCCCAGTAGGTCGTGCCGGTGCTGCCGCGTGCATCGAGCTCCTGGTCGTCGAACAGCGGGCGCAGTTCGATCTGCCGTTCGGCCAGTTGCACGCGCATCGAGACCGGCCAGCGGGCGCCGGTGCGCGGCGAGCGCCAGTGCCGCAGGTCCTCGAAGGCCGGCGCAGCAAAGGTGCGCACTGGCCCGCTGCGGCCCTCGCGCACCATCGCATGGCGCCAGACGATCGCCCCCTGCGGACCCCGGATGCGATAGGCCATCAAGGCGCCGCCGTCGTCCAGGTTGATGCCCAGCCAGTCCCAGCCCTGCGCACCCTCGGCGAGCAGTTCGCTGGACCATTCATGATCGAACCAGGCGTGCCCGACCACCGGCTGCTCGCGCTGCTCCAGCCGCAGTTGCCCGGAGACTGACAGCTGCGGCCGACTGTAGTAATGACTCGCCTGACGCACGCCAGGGCCCTTGCGTGAAAAGCCGTCCGTGCCCTGCAGCATCGGCGGCGCGTCGGTCCCCAGCTGCAGGTCAAGCGCGAACGTGTCGGTGCCGAGCTTCGCCACATAGCGCCCGGTATCGGCCTGCCTGAGCAATGACCAGGCCGAGGCGCCCTGGCCGATCCAGACCCGCGTGTCGCCGACCTGGGCACCAGCCTGATCGAAGGCGGCGCGTGCGGCCCGCTCGGCGTGCAGCAGTCGGCCGCGCTCCGGCAGCGCCAGCGCAGCATGGGCCAGGATCAGCTGGCGCGGCGCAAAGCGGCTGGGGTTGGCGTCGGGATGGGCAGTGCGGGTGCGAAAGAAGGTGATCTGAAAGCCTGCGTCCGGCCCGTTCGGCCGTTGCAGCCATCCGGTGGCGTACCACCATTCGGTCCGATGGCCAGGGTGGGCACCGTGATCGCGCGGAAACTGCAGCGGCGTGCCCGGCACCACCGGGTCCCAATGGGGCGGGGCAGCGGAGGGAGCGGCGGGCGACTGTGGCGTCGCGCTGGGTTCGCGTGCGGCAGTCGACTGCTCTGTGGTCGGTTTCGCCGCGCCGCTCGATGGTATCGCCGACCCCAGCAGACCGAGCCGCAGCAGCGACAGCCATCGACGTCGGGCCGGCGCGCTCACCAGTCCTGCCTCACCGCGGCAAGCGGGCCGCCCCCCAGCGCACTGCGCGCCGAGACCAGTGCCGAGATCACGGCGGCCGCCACCAGCAGCGCGCCGCTGCCGGCCAGCAGTCCCAGCGGCCAGTGCAACTGCATGCTCCAGTGAAAGGACTGCGGATTGACGCGCTCGATCAGCACCAGTGCGATGGCCGCACCGATCACTGCACCCCACAGGACGGCGACCGTGACGCTGACCATTGCCTCCAGCGCGAGCTGGCGCACGATGGCGCCGCGTGCCACGCCGACATGGCGCAGCATCCCGAATTCACGCGCCCGCGCCAGGGCGTCGCCCGCACACGCTGCCGCGACGCCGAACAGGCCGACCACGATCGCGATCGCTTCCAGCGCATAGGTCACCGCGAAGCTGCGATCGAAGATGCGCAGGGACAGCGCGCGGATGTCCTGGGCATCGCGCCAGTCCAGCGCAGCCAGCGTCGGGTGCAGCCGGGTGAGCGTGGCAATGGTGTCCTGCGCCGTGGCGCCCGGACGCAACCAGATCGCCACATCCGAGGCCCCGGTCTCGCCGGTCAATCGATGCCAGTCGCTGGAGGCCATCACCAGTGCGCCGTGCTGTCGCGCATAGTCGCGCCAGACGCCGGCCACGAAGAAGCGGGGCGCAGGCTGCGGGCTCGCCTGATCGGGGGCGCCGCGGGCTGCGGCAATCGGCAGCTCGATGCGCTGGCCGGGACGCGTCCGGTACAGGTCGAGCATGGGCTCCGAGACCCAGATGCCCACGGCATCGGCCGGCACTGCCAGCGCCTCGCCGACCATCGGCAGGGTCTGCTGGGCTCGGGTCGGATCGAGGTCCCGGATCAGCAGGGCCACCGCGGGGCGCGTGGGGTCCAGGCTCAGCTCGATCGTCCGCATGAATTCGGCCCGATCGATGCCGGGCGCGCGAGCGATTGCCGCCTGATCGGCGACATCCAGGGCCGGCGCACCGGCGCTCGCCGCCGCGCGCGCGTACAGATCTGCGGGCAGAACGGCATCCAGCCAGTCGGACACCGAGGTGCGAAAGCTGCTGACCATGATGGCCATCGCACAGGCCAGGGCAAAACTGGCGACCACACCGGCCAGGCCCGCGGCAACCGTGCCGGGCGCCTGGGCGATTCGCGTGGCCGCGAGCCAGGCGGCCGGATGGCGCCAGAGCCATCGCCCGGCGATCGCGCTCAGGCCCAGTCCGACCCATCGGACCGCCAGCGGCACGCAGCCGATGCCGGCCAGCAACCAGGCCGCGATGGCCGCATAGGCTGCAATCGGCAGGCCACCGATGGGCGGCAGGGTCAGCAGCAGCGCACCCACCGCCGCCAGGGCGGGCACCCAGCGTCGGGAGGCCAGGGCGGCCAGCGTGTCTTCCGAGCTGCCGCCCTTGAGGGCACGCGCCGGTGCCTGGCGCGAGGCGGCCCAGGCCGGTGCGAGCGCGCCCAGCATGCCGGTCGCCAGGCCTAGCGAAAAGAACCCTGCGAGCACGATCGGATCTGGCCGGAGTCGTGGGCGGGCGCCCTCGAAATAGCCGCCGCCCAGATCACCGCCCACGGCCGCCAGCATCGCGCTGGCCAGAGCGATGCCCAGCAACACACCCAGTGCCGCCCCCGCCGTTCCCAGCACCGCGCCCTGTGCCAGCACCGCGCCCAGGCGCTGGCGGGCGGAGGCGCCCAGCACGCCCAGCAAGGCCAGCTCGCCCTGCTGGCGGGCCACCGACAGCGCCAGGGTGGCAAAGACCAGGAAGGCCCCGGTGAACAGGGCCACCAGCGCCAGCACGTTGAGATTCACGCGATAGGCGCGCGACACGTTGGACATGCGCTGCGCGGCCGCGTCGGGCGTCGTCCAGGCGGCCTGTGCGGTGCCCAGGCGCGCAATGACCGCGGCCTGCAGGGCGGTCGCATCGGTCCCGGTCGCCCAGCGCAGATCGATGCGCGTGAGGCGCCCGATCCAGTCGAGTCGCCATTGGGCGCTGCCCAGGTCCATCACCGCGATCTGCTGGCCGGGCGCGGCGCCGGGTACCGTGCCGGCAATGCGCAGCCGCACAGACTGCAGGCCGACGCGCACCCACAGGGCATCGCCCACCGCCATGTCCAGCGCCTGCAGTGCGGCAGGTGACAGGAAGATCGCGTCCGGGTCGAAGAGGGGGGAGTCTGCACCGCCCGCGGTCGATGCAAGCGGCAGCAGTGCCGGCGTCACGGCGGCGGCGGCGAAGGGATCGAGCGCGACCAGGCGCAGCGATCGGGGGCGCGCGACCGGTGCTCGGGAGGAGGGCGAGGTGTTGGCGTCAGTCGACTCGCGGGGCGCGAGCATCAGGTCGGTCTCGATGACCGGGCTCAGCGCCGTCACGCCGGCAGGCGGATCGGCCGCGAGCGCAGCCCAGACCGTCTCGTCGAAGGCGCCGCTGCGGGCCTGGAGCTGCGCGTGCGCCGAGCCATTCACCGTGGCGATGGCCTGGCGAAACTCCTCGAGCGCCGACGCGTTGACCAGGTGGATGGCGAGCGCCAGGGCCACGCCGATGGCCACCGCCAGAATCGCCACGGCCGCACGGCCCTGC
>JBILSK010000076.1:0-7644 GCA_044372165.1 Burkholderiaceae bacterium
GCGGCATGTAGAGCATGTCGCCCTGACCCAGCAGGGCCTCGGCACCCATCTGGTCGAGGATGGTGCGCGAGTCGATCTTGGACGACACCTGGAAGGCGATTCGGGTCGGGATGTTGGCCTTGATGAGACCGGTGATCACATCGACCGAGGGCCGCTGTGTTGCCAGGATGAGATGAATGCCGGCCGCGCGGGCCTTTTGCGCCAGCCGGGCAATCAGCTCCTCGATCTTCTTGCCGACCACCATCATCAGGTCGGCCAACTCGTCGATCACTACCACGATCATCGGCAGCTTGTCGAGCGGCTCGGGTGCCTCGGGCGTCAGGGTGAACGGATTGTGGATCACCTCGTCGCGCTTGGCCGCGTCGGCAATCTTGGCGTTGTAGCCGGCCAGGTTGCGCACGCCCAGCTTGCTCATCAGGCGATAGCGCCGCTCCATCTCCCCCACACACCAGTTGAGCGCGTGGCCGGCCTGACGCATGTCGGTGACCACCGGCGCCAGCAGATGCGGGATGCCCTCGTAGGTGCTCAATTCGAGCATCTTGGGGTCGATCATGATCATCCGGACTTCGGCGGGCTCGGCCTTGTAGAGCATCGACAGCAGCATGGCATTGATGCCGACCGACTTGCCCGAACCGGTGGTGCCGGCGACCAGCACGTGCGGCATGCGCGCCAGATCGGCCACCATCGGGCGACCGGCGATGTCCTGGCCCAGCACCAGCGTGACCGGCGAGGCCGATTCGGCATAGACCTGCGAGCCCAGCACCTCGGACAGGCGGACCGGCTGGCGCCGCGGATTGGGCAGCTCCAGGCCCATCAGGCTCTTGCCGGGAATGGTCTCGACGACCCGGATCGAGGTGAGCGACAGCGCGCGTGCCAGATCCTTGGCCAGGTTCACGATCACCGAGCCCTTGACCCCGGTGGCCGGTTCGATCTCGTAGCGGGTGATGACCGGTCCGGGATAGGCGGCGACCACGTTCGCGGTCACACCGAAATCGGACAGCTTCTTTTCGATCAGCCGGGAGGTGAACTCCAGGGTCTCGGGTGAAACGGTGTCGCGCACTTCGGCGGGCGGATCGAGCAGCGACAGCGGGGGCAGCTCGGTGTCGGCAGGCAGGTCGGCAAACAGCGGCTTCTGACGCTCGCGCTGTGCCTGCTCCGAGGGCTGGACCACCGCTTGCGGCTCGATGCGCACCGGCTCCGGATCGTCGGAGAGGATGCGTCGCTTGACCTCGACGGTCTCCTTGCGCACGGTTGCCGCGCGCTCGCCTTCACGTCGGTCGTGCACGGCCTCCACGCCCTTGCCAATGCGCAGCACCATCCCTTCGAGAAAGGCACCGACCCGCTCGAAGATGGACAGCCACGACATTCCCGAGGCCAGCGAAAACCCGGTGGCAGCGAGCATCAGCATGGCCAGGGTGCCGCCCACCGGACCCAGGGCATCGAGCAGGGGATGGGCCAGCGCGCCACCCACCACGCCCCCCGGGGCGAAGGGCAGTTGCACCGACAGCCCGGACAGACGCGAGGACTCGAGCGTCACGCAGCCCACGAAGAGCAGCACGAAGCCGACCCAGCGATCCCAGCCGAAGGGTGCGTCGTCGAGCGCCTCGTCGCGTTCGGCGAGACTGGACGGATGAAGTTCGCGGTAACCCGAGACCACCCGGGTCATCAGGAAGACGGCCAGCAGCCAGGTCGTCAGTCCGAACAGGTAAAGCAGCAGATCGGCGAACCAGGCGCCGACGCGCCCCCCCAGATTGTGGATGTCCCGATGGGTCACTGCATGTGACCAACCGGGATCCTGGGGGTCATAGCTGAGAAGGATCAGCGCGACAAAGACCGCCAGGCAGCACTGGCCAAGCCAGCGCGCCTCGCGCAGAAGCACCAGAAGGCGTTCGGGCAGGATCGAGCCTCCCGCCGCTGAAGTCCGGGGAACCGCTTGTGCCCCGGCTGAGGCTCGCAACATGTCGCGCGTCTGTCCTTATTGAAGGTAATTGCTGAGCTTTTCTCGAAGCACCAGCTTTCCGCCATCCAGCGGCTGGATATAGCCCTCGACCTCGAGGCCCTTCATGACGCGCGACACCATCTCGCGCGAGGCCCCGATCATCTTGGCGATTTCCTGCCGTGGCAGCTTGCCCTTGACCATCTTTTCGCCGTCGACATCCTCGGAGAAGTCGAGCAGCACCCGTGCCACCCTGCCGTACACATCCAGCAGCGCCAGCGTCTCGATCTTGCGATCGGCTTCGCGCAGCCGCTTGACCAGACCCTTCATGATCTTCAGTGCGATCTCGGGATTCTCGTCCAGCGTCGTCTTGAACGTTTCCTTGTTGATCGCCATGAACTCGCAGGGCTCGATCGTGATCACGCTCGCCGAACGCGGCGCATCGTCGATCAGGCTCATCTCGCCCACACACTCGCCCGAACCCAGCACGGCCAGGATGACCTCCTTGCCCTCCGAGTCCGAACGCTGAACCTTCGCCCGTCCCGCGAGCAGAATGTACAGCGCGCTCGAGGGCTCGCCCTCGGCCACCACCATCCGCCCCTTGGCGAAGGATCGCCGGACACTGCCGGACGCCAGCTGATCGAGCTGACGCTCGCCCAGTCCGGAAAAAAGCGAGACCCGCTTCAGAAATGCCTTGTTCGCATCGAGTGACATGCCGACCCTCCAGGGAAATGCTGTGTTGCGTCCTGTTCACCCCTACCGCCCGGCGCGCGATAGCCCGGCCGAAAGACCGGGTGATTCGGGTTGCAGGAACACAACTTGTATGATTTTGCACGAAGCGCTGCCGGATTCAAAGGATTTGGTTCAACTGCCAGCGCCAAATGATTGTTTTTCAAGCAAAACGACAACCATGAGGTTCATATGAGCGCTGACAGGCACTGCCGGTTACTGATCTTGGGTTCCGGTCCGGCCGGCTACACCGCTGCCATCTATGCCGCCCGTGCCAACCTCAAGCCGGTCCTGATCACCGGGCTGGCCCAAGGGGGGCAGCTGATGACCACGACCGAGGTCGACAACTGGCCGGCCGATGCCAACGGCGTACAGGGTCCGGATCTGATGACTCGATTCCAGGCCCACGCCGAACGGTTCGACACGGAACTCGTGATGGACCATATCAACGCAGTCGATCTGACCACTCGTCCTTTCAGACTGACGGGCGATTCTGGCCGCTATACCTGCGATGCCCTGATCATCGCCACCGGCGCCTCGGCCAAGTACCTGGGTCTGCCCTCGGAAACCGCCTTCATGGGCAAAGGGGTCTCGGGCTGTGCGACCTGCGACGGGTTCTTCTACAAGAACCAGGATGTCGCGGTGGTGGGCGGCGGCAATACCGCGGTCGAAGAGGCGCTGTACCTGTCCAACATTGCCCGCAAGGTCATCGTGGTGCATCGACGCGACCGCTTCAAGGCCGAGGCGATCATGATCGACAAGCTGATGGCCAAAGTGGCTGCCGGCAAGATCGAGGTGCGCTGGAACAGCGTGCTTGACGAGGTGCTGGGCGACGCCAGTGGCGTGACCGGCATGCGCGTGCGCCGGGTCGCGGACTCCAGTACAGAAGACGTGGCGCTGCACGGCGTATTCATCGCGATCGGCCACCAGCCCAACACCGAGCTCTTCCAGGGTCAGCTCGACATGGCCAACGGCTATATCCGGACGCGTAGCGGACAGGACGGTTTCGCCACTCTGAGCAGCGTCGAAGGGGTGTTTGCGGCGGGCGACGTGCAAGATCACATCTATCGGCAGGCCATCACCAGTGCAGGCACGGGCTGCATGGCGGCCCTGGATGCGCAGCGCTGGCTCGAGGATCAGGAGCAGGCAGGCTGAGCGGCTGATTGATCCGCCCGCCTGCTTCCCGACTCTCGAGACGCCCGGAGACAGCATCGTGTCCAAGCCCGACCCGCGCGCGACCGGCCTATCGGCCGTGCGCAGCCTGGCCGATCTGGCCGCGGTACGAGACACCCTGCGCGAGAACGCGCGCCAGCGGGCCGAGCGTGAAGCGCGGGCCAATGCCGAACGCGAACGGCTGGAGCGGGAGGCGACGCTCTTTCGCCGTGCGATGAACGATGCCGTGCCGCTGCCGCCCACCGGACGCGTGGCACCCGCGATCGAGCAGGTACCGCCCACCGCGCGCCAGTTCGAGCAGGACGAAATCCAGGCACTGGCCGAGTCGATCAGCGACGAGATCGACATCGATCGCCTGCTGGACACCGATGGCGATCTCTCCTTTCGCCGTCCGGGCGTGGGCGCCGATGTGGTGCGCCGCTTGCGCCGCGGGCATTGGGTCCTGCAAGGCCAGATCGACCTGCATGGCCTGCGGGTGGATGAAGCCCGTGAAACCCTGGCGAGCTACCTGGTGGCCTGCGTGAAGCGCGAGCAACGTTGCGTGCGCGTGATCCACGGCAAGGGGCTGGGCTCGGTCAACAAGGAGCCGGTGCTCAAGGGCAAGGTCCTGCGCTGGCTCACCCAGCGTGACGAGGTGATCGCCTTCTGCCAGGCAGGTCCGGTCGATGGTGGCAGCGGCGCACTGATGGTCCTGCTGCGGGCGCCGCGACCGGTATCGGGCCGACGGTGATGGCCCATCTTCCCGAACTGGCGCTGGCCGGTGCCGTGGCCTGGGGGGCCGGTCTGCGCCTTTACCTGGTGATCTGTGCGCTGGGACTGGCTGCGACGGGGGGCGTGATGACTCTGCCGGACCATCTGTCCGGGCTGGCCCATCCTCTGGTGATCGGGGCGGCCGGATTCATGGCTGTGGTCGAACTGTTCGCCGACAAGCTGCCCTGGCTCGACTCCCTGTGGGACGGCTTGCAGACCTTCATCCGCATTCCGGCAGGCGCCGCGCTTGCGGCCGGCGTGCTGGGCGATGCGGGTGGCGGCGTTGCGCTGGCTGCCGCCGTGCTGGGCGGCGGTGTCACGGCAGCGACGCACTTCTCCAAGGCGGGGGTACGGGCCACCGCCAATGCATCGCCCGAGCCCTTCTCCAACCTGGGCTTGTCAGTCACCGAGGACGCCATGGTGATCGCAGGCGGCTGGCTCGCACTGCAACACCCGGCCCTGTTCCTGGCGCTGCTGGGCGTGTTTCTGGTGCTTGCGGTCGCGCTGATCGTTTGGATGATCCGTCGTGCCCGCGGCCTGGTCCGTGCCCTCGCCGGAGCTCGCCCCGGATCCTCCGGCCGCTGACCGGGCGCCGGCGACTCAGACCGCTTCGGGACCGGTTTCGCCGGTGCGAATGCGGATCACCTGCTCGACCTGCGTCACGAAGATCTTGCCGTCTCCGATGCGACCGGTGCGCGCCGCCTTGACGATGGCGTCGATCGCGCCGTCCAGAGTGCCATCGGGGACCACCACTTCCAGTTTGACCTTGGGCAGGAAGTCGACCACGTACTCGGCACCGCGATACAGCTCGGTGTGCCCCTTCTGGCGTCCGAAGCCCTTGACCTCGGTGACAGTGAGGCCGGTGACCCCGACCTCGGCGAGCGCCTCCCGGACTTCGTCGAGCTTGAAGGGCTTGATGATGGCAGTGATTCGTTTCATATCGGGTCTCAGTCGCGGAACTTCGAGGTGATCGGGTAGCGCCAGTCTCGCCCGAAGGCACGGTGGGTCACGCGGATGCCGACCGGCGACTGGCGACGCTTGTATTCGCTGATGCGCATCAGCCGCACGACCTTCTCGACCGCGTCCCGGGGATAGCCCTTGGCGACGATGTCATCGATGCGGCAATCCTGCTCCATGTAGAGCTCGACGATGCCGTCGAGCTGCTCGTAGGGCGGCAAGGAGTCCTGGTCGAGCTGGTCGGGTCGCAACTCGGCGCTGGGCGGGCGCACGATGATGCGCTCCGGGATCACTTCGGAGATCGTGTTCCGATAGCGACACAGGCGCCACACCAGGGTCTTGGCAATGTCCTTGATCACAGCGAACCCGCCAGCCAGGTCCCCGTAGAGGGTCGAGTAACCGACCGCCGTCTCGGACTTGTTGCCGGTGGTGAGCACGATGGCGCCAAACTTGTTGGACAGCGCCATGAGGATCGTGCCGCGGATCCGTGCCTGCAGGTTCTCTTCGGTCGTGTCCACCGGGCGGCCGGCAAATTCGCCCGCCAATGTGTGCAGGAAGGCATCGAAGCAGGCGGCAATCGGGATCTCGTCGTAGCGCACATTCAGGCGCTCGGCCATGTCCCGGGCATCGAGCCAGGAGATGTCCGCGGTGTACTTCGAGGGCATCATCACGGCCCGCACCTTGTCGGCGCCCAGCGCGTCGACGGCGATCGCCAGGGTCAAGGCGGAATCGACCCCGCCCGACAAGCCGATGATCGCGCCCGGAAAGCCGTTCTTGCCGATGTAGTCGCGCACCCCAAGCACCAGGGCCGAGTAGGCCTGGGCCTCCAGGCTCAATACGGGCTCGATGCGTCCGGACAGCCGCCCCTGCGGGGTCACGTCGATCAGCAGGAGATCTTCCTCGAAGGCACGCGCTTGCGCCGCCACCGAGCCATCGGCATTGAGCGCGAAGGACATGCCGTCAAAGACCAGTTCGTCCTGCCCCCCGACCAGGCTGCACAGCACCGCCGCCATGCCGCGGCTGCAGACATTCTCGCGGACCACGTCCAGGCGAAGGTGCTGCTTGTTCAGGTGATACGGCGAGGCATTCAGGGCCAGCAGGACCTGTGCGCCGGCCGCACGCGCGGCCTCAGGCGCCGCGGGGAACCAGAAGTCCTCGCAGATCACCACGCCGAATCGGACGCCACCGGCCTCGAAGACCAGCGGCTGCCCACCGGGCTCGAAATAGCGGGGTTCGTCGAACACGCCGTAGTTGGGCAGCTCGCGCTTGTGGTATTCGCCGAGCACGGCGCCCGCACAGATGACCGAGGCGGCATTGAAGCGCCCGTCGGCGTGCATCACTGGATGCCCGACGATCAGGTGCAGGCCCGGCCACAGCCGCGACTGCTCGACCAAGCCGGCCAGCGCATCGCGGGTCTTGTCATAGAATGCGCCGCGCAGCAACAGGTCTTCCGGCGGGTACCCAGTCAGCGAAAGCTCCGGGGTGACCAGCACGTGGGCACCTGAGTCGTGGGCGCGTTGCGCGGCTTCGGCGATGCGACGGACATTGCCGTCGAAATCACCGATGATCTGGTTCAGTTGGGCACTTGCAACCCGGGTAGGCATGAGCGAATCCGAAGGAACGGCGCAGGCGTGGGATTATCGCACGCGCATCGTGGATGACATCCGAACGCTGTCCGCACAGCGCTGGGACGCGCTGGCGGCCGCCGCCCCGGGAGGGTCCGGGCCCTTCGCACGGCACGCCTTCCTGGCGGCCTTGCAGGACAGCGGCTGCGTCGGACAGGACAGCGGCTGGCAGCCGACATTCGTCTGTCTCGAAGACGCCCAGGGCGTCCTGCAGGCGGCGGCCCCCATGTACCTCAAGACGCACTCCTACGGCGAGTATGTCTTCGACTGGGCCTGGGCCGATGCCTATCATCGCAATGGCCTGGCCTACTATCCCAAGGCGCTGGTGGCGATCCCGTTCACGCCGGTCCCGGGCCCCCGGCTGCTGGCCAGCGACGCCGCAGCGCGCACCGCGCTGGTGAAGGCCCTGGGCTCGGTGACGCAGGAACTCGGCGTCTCGGGACTGCACGTGCTGTTTCCGAACGAGCAGGACTC
>JBILSK010000077.1:0-7616 GCA_044372165.1 Burkholderiaceae bacterium
CGCCTGGGCGTGGGGCTGTTGTCGGCGCTGCCCAAGCTGGGCCTGCTTGCCGGGCGCAAGATCAGCCGGGCGGTCGACTTGCAACCGACCTCCGGATTCTCCGAGGCGATTCGCACGGCTGTCACCGGCATCGCGATGTCCTCACTTGATTCGCCACGCAAGATCGTCGCGGTGACCTCGACCCTGCCGGACGAGGGCAAGAGCACGACAGCCGAGAACCTGGCCTTGTTCAACGCGAAGATGAAGCCCACGGTGCTGGTCGAAGCCGACCTGCGCAAGCCGGTGATCGCGGAGTCGCTCGAGCTCGCCAGGAATGGCCCGGCTCGGCCCGGGCTGTCCGAGCTGCTGGCGGGCATGGCCAGCCTCGATGACTGCCTGCAATCGGTGGACGGCTCGGAGCTCAAGGTGATCGCGGCGGGCATCATTCCGCCCAATCCACTTGAGATGGTCTCCTCGATGGCCTTCGGTCGGGTGATCGCCGAGTTGTCCGAACGCTTCGAGATGGTGATCATCGACACCCCGCCCATCCAGCCGGTGTCCGATGTGCTGATGATCAGCAAGCACGTGACCGGCGTGGTCTACGTGGTGAAGTCGAATGTCACGCCGGTGCCCATGATTCGGCGCTCGCTCAAGCGCCTGGCCGAGGCCGGTGCGCCGCTGATCGGCATCGTCCTGAATCAGCATGACTACCGGAAGGCCGAGCGCTACTACGGCGAGTATTCCGGTTACGGTCGCTACGGCTACAAGGACTATTACGGCGGCGGATACGGCAAGAGTCGGCGGAAAGCGTCCGGCCCGAGCAAACGAGTCGATGGCCCGGTCCCGTCCGACCAGGGAGGCAAGGCAGCGTGAGTCAGGCAATGAAGCAGGCAGGCATGAGACGGATCGGTTCAGTGGGTCTGGTGCTGGCACTGGGCGGCCTTGTGGGGCCCGCGGTGCGGGCACAGCAGGCCACGGGTGCAGGTGCCGGCACGGCGCCTGCAGCGACCCCCACCGCAGCGACCCCGGCGGGGGCCACCTCCGGGCAGGTGCTGTTGCCGGGGCAGTCCAGTGCGGCGCCGCTGCCGTCTCCGTTCAGCAGCGTGAACATCGTGTATCCGGGCAGCCGAGGATTCGTGCGCACAGATTCCTTCTTCGTCTATCCGTTTGCAGGCGTCGGGCTGGGCTACAACAGCAATCCGTCGGCCGCGCAGTCCGGCGGATCAGGCAGCATGCTGGGCGTGCTGGGGGTGCGCCTGCTCGGCTCGGCCAAGACCGGGGCAAGCGTGTTCGAGCTGGGCTACACCGGCAACTACGGCCACTATTTCGAGAGCTCGAAGGACGATTTCAACAACCATGAGCTGGTCGGCCGGGCCAGCCGGCAGTTTTCTGCCCGCACGGATGTGGAGGGCAGCCTGTACTGGCTGCACAAGACCGATCCGCGCGGCGTGGTCGCCCAGCAGGTCGTGCTGGATCAGCCCAACCAGTGGAGTGCCTTCGGCGGCACGCTGACCGCAGGCTACGGGGCGCGCGAGGCCAAGGGTCGGTTCGAGCTCGACCTCGGCCTGAGCGACAAGACCTACACCAACAACCGGGCCTACACCACCAGCCTGGACGTGACGTCGATGAACGTCGCCGGACGCTTCTACTACCGCTGGCAGCCGCGCACACGGGTCTTCACCGAGCTGCGTGCCGCTCGCTACGACTATCAGCTGTCGACCTCGCTGTCGGACAACACCGAATACCGGGTGGGTCTGGGCGTGACCTGGGACGCCACCGCGGTCACCTCCGGCACCGTGCGCATCGGCTGGATGAACAAGGACTTCAACTCGGCTGCGGTCAAGGACTACACCGGCTTGTACGTCGATGCCTTGTTGCGCTGGGCGCCCAAGACCTATTCCTGGGTCGACCTGATCGCCAACTACGGAGCGCAGGATACGTCCGGGGTGGGCACCTATTCGGTCACCAGCGCGCTGGCGGCGGCCTGGACCCACAAGTGGCGCAATCATTTCCAGACACGCGCCTTGCTGAGCGCCCAGAACAGCGACTTTCGCAACGTCGTTCGCACCGACCGGCTCTACACGATCGGCTACGGGGGCTTCTACGATCTGCGCAGCTGGCTGCGCCTGGGGCTGGAGGCGACCTACCAGAATCGTCAATCCACCGACGACGTCTGGGACTTCGATCGCAGCGTCCTGATGTTCACGGTCGGCGGCACGCTCTGAGGCACTGCGGCCATCCGACCCTGCTGCGGGTGGCTCAGTCCCGGTAGTCGAAGACCGGGAACCCGGCGAGCTTGACCAGCGAATACCGCTTGGCCGAGCTGTAGTCGGACTCCACCATTTCCTTCACGAGTTCGTCGAAGGTGGTGGTGGGTTCCCAGCCGAGCTTGGTTTTGGCCTTGCTCGGGTCGCCCAGCAGGGTCTCGACTTCTGCCGGCCGGAAGTAGCGCGGATCGACTCGAACGATGACATCGCCCACCCGGCGATTGCTGCGATCGCCGCGCACTTCGGTCACCAGGCCCACCTCGTTCACGCCTTCGCCGCGAAACTCCAGTGTCATGCCCAGTTCGGCAGCGGCCCGCTGCAGAAAATCGCGCACGCTGTATTGCACGCCGCTGGCGATCACGAAGTCCTCGGCCTGTTCCTGTTGCAGCATCATCCACTGCATGCGCACGTAGTCGCGGGCATGGCCCCAGTCGCGTCGTGCCGACAGATTGCCCATGTACAGGCACTCCTGCAGGCCCAGGGCAATGCGCGCCAGACCCCGGGTGATCTTGCGGCTCACGAAGGTCTCGCCACGCAGGGGGCTCTCGTGATTGAACAGGATGCCGTTGCAGGCATACATGCCATAGGACTCGCGGTAATTGACCGTGATCCAGTAGGCATAGAGCTTGGCCACGCCATAGGGGCTGCGCGGATAGAAGGGCGTGGTCTCCTTCTGTGGCACTTCCTGCACCAGGCCGTAGAGCTCCGAGGTGGAGGCCTGGTAGAAGCGTGTCTTCTTTTCGAGGCCGAGGATGCGGATCGCCTCGAGCAGACGCAGGGTCCCCATGGCATCGACGTCGGCGGTGTATTCGGGCTTCTCGAAGCTCACCGCGACATGGCTCATGGCGCCCAGGTTGTAGACCTCGTCCGGCCGGACCTGCTGCATGATCCGGATGAGGTTGGTCGAATCGGTCAGGTCGCCGTGATGCAGCGTCATGCTGGCCCCCGATTCATGGGGGTCGTGATAGACGTGGTCGATTCGATCGGTGGTGATGAGGCTGGAGCGGCGCTTGATGCCGTGCACCTCGTAGCCCTTTTCCAGCAGGAAGTCGGTCAGATAGGCGCCGTCCTGGCCGGTGATGCCGGTGATCAGTGCAACCTTGCGAGGTGTCTGCGAGCTGCCGGTCATCGGCGCCCTCCGTGGTTCAGAAAGTCGGTGTAGGCCAGCGCGATGCCGTCCTCGAGCGATACGCGGGCCGTCCAGCCCAGCGCGCGGGCACGCGAGACATCGAGCAGCTTTCGCGGTGTGCCATCGGGTTTGCTGCGGTCATGCACCAGTCGTCCCTTGAAGCCCACGACTTTCATGACGGTGTGGGCGAGCTCGGTGATGCTGACGTCCTCGCCCGTGCCGATGTTGACCAGCGGGCCGTCGTAGCCCTGGGTCATCAGGTGCACGCAGGCCTCGGCCAGGTCATCCACGTACAGGAACTCGCGCAAGGGCGTACCACTGCCCCAGATGACCAGTTCCGAGTCGCCCCGCTCCCGGGCCTCGTGGGCCTTGCGGATCAGGGCCGGCAGCACGTGACTGCTCTGCAGGTCGTAGTTGTCATGCGGGCCGTACAGATTGGTGGGCATCACGCTGACGTATTGCCGACCGTACTGGCGGTTGTAGGCTTCGCACAGCTTGAGACCCGCGATCTTGGCGATGGCATACCACTCGTTGGAAGGCTCCAGCGGTCCGGTGAGCAGATACTCCTCGCGGATCGGTTGAGGACAATCACGTGGGTAGATGCAACTGGATCCGAGGAACATCAGCCGCTGCACGTTCGCCTGATGCGCGCCGTGGATCAGGTTCGCTTCCAGGGCGAGGTTCTCGTAGAGGAACTGTGCCGGTGCACTGGCGTTGGCATGGATGCCCCCCACCTTGGCGGCGGCAATGAAGAGGTAATCCGGGCGGGTGTGCGCCAGCCACGCGTGCACCGCGGCCTGATCGAGCAGATCGAGCTCCTGGCGGGTGCGAGTCAGCAGGTTGTCGAAACCGCGAGCCTGCAGGGCACGCACGAGGGCACTGCCTACCATGCCCTGGTGGCCGGCCACGAAGATGCGACTTGAAGGGGTCATCGGATTCGGTACAACGGTGGGTGGGCGGGACACGCTCAGGCCAGGGGCGGCTGCGCGTGGCTCAGGTGACCGCGGCGATGGACTCGGCCGGCAGCACCACGCGCGTCATGCGCTGCATGCAGTCCAGCAGCACCATGGCGCGCGCTTCGCCGTCAGTGTGCTGGAAGACGCCCTGCAGCCCGGCGAACGGACCGTCCAGGACCTCGACGCGATCACCCGCCTTCAGGCCGGCACGGGCCCGTGCATCGAGCTCCAGCCCATCGAGCTTGCGCAGCGCATCGATGACTGCCTCAGGCACCTTGGGTGCGTTCATCCCGAAGCGCACCATCCCGATCACGCCGCGCGTCGAGCGCAGCACGCCCCAGTTGTGGCGGGTGCTGTTCAACTGGACGAAGACATAGCCGGGAAACAGGGGTTCGATGCTGGCGCGGCGGGTGGTGCCGCGGCGGCGCATCACGCTGCAGGTCGGTGCAAAGGTCTCGAAGCCCTGATTGCCCAGTTCTCGCAGCGCGCGCGCATCTTCGCGCGGCTTGCAACGCAGCACGTACCAGCCGGTGTCCGAGACGTCCGTCGGCAGGCTGGAGGCGTCTGAACCGCCAGCGGGCGGCAAATGAGTCGCAGGAGAAGTCATTTGTGGCCAAGGTAACCACTCGGACACGATACGACAAGCTTCTTCGGGATGAGGCAGGTCCGCCAGACGGCCCGAAGGCCGCACGAGACGGACGAATGGGCGCGCAGCAGATTCAGCGGAACTGTTCCTCCAGGAACTCGGCCGCAGTGCGTGCACCGCTGGCGGGCCGCTTGTTCTCCTGACCGCGCAGTTCCACGCGGCGAATCTTGCCCGAGATGGTCTTGGGCAGATCGGAGAACTCGATGCGCCTCACCATCTTGTAAGGCGAGACCCGCTCCTTCAGGAACCGGAAGATGGCGCGCGCGGTCTCGCCGTCCGGTGCATGGCCGGGCGCGAGGATCACGTAGGCCTTGGGCACGAAGCCACGCACTGTATCGGGCGACGGGACGATGGCGGCCTCGGCCACCGCGGGATGCTCGATCAAGGCACTTTCCAGCTCGAAGGGGCTGATACGATAGCCCGATGCCTTGAACACATCGTCCGCACGGCCCACGTAGGTGATGTAGCCCTGCTCGTCGCGGGAACCGACGTCACCGGTGTGGTAGTGACCGTCGCGCATCACCTCGGCGGTCTTGTCGTCATCATCCGCATAGCAATCCATCAAGGCCACCGGGCGGCGTGCCAGGTCGATGCAGATCTCGCCTTCATCGGCCGGCGCGCCATCCGGATCGAGCAGGACGATCGGGTAGCCGGGCAGCGGCCGGCCCATGGAGCCTGGCTTCAGTGGCAGGCCCGGCGGATTGCCGATCTGGGCCGTGGTCTCGGTCTGTCCGAAGCCATCGCGGATGGTGAGACCCCAGTTCGATCTGACCTGGTCGATCACCTCGGGATTGAGCGGCTCACCGGCCGAGATCAGCTCGCGCAGCGTCACCGGGTATTTCTTCATGTCCTCGAGGATCAGCATGCGCCACACCGTCGGCGGGGCACATAGTGTCTTGACGCCGTACTTCACCAGCACGTCGAGGATGGCCGGACCGTTGAAGCGCGAGTAGTTGTAGATGAAGACGCAGGCCTGCGCATTGAGCGGTGCAAAGAAGCAGCTCCAGGCATGCTTGGCCCAGCCCGGGGAGCTGATGGTCCAGTGCACATCGCCGGGCTGCAGACCCAGCCAGTACATGGTGGACAGATGTCCGACCGGATAGCTCTGGCGCGAGTGCCGCACCAGCTTGGGCTGGGCGGTGGTGCCCGAGGTGAAGTACTCGAGCAGCGGCGCGGTCACCGGCAAGGCCTTGATGCCATGCAGGGTGGTGCCGAATCCGTCGGCGCTGCGGTAATCCACCCAGCCTGCTGGCACGGCGCCCCGGGCATCTCGGCCGGCCGCGCCGGCAAAGATTCGGGTGACGCCCTGCAAGGCCTGCGCGGGCACTTCGGCCACGCGTGCTGCGCCCGTTGCGTTGGTCAGGATCCACCGGACCTTGCCCCGCTCGATGCGATCGGCCAGGTCCATGCCGGACAGCAGGGTGGTGGCGGGAATCACCACTGCGCCCAGCTTGATGGCAGCCAGCATGGTCTCCCACAGCGGGACCTCGTTGCCGAGCATCACCAGCATGCGGTCGCCCGGCTCGACGCCGAGCTGTTTCAGGCAGTTCGCCACCTGCGAGGAGCGGGCCGAGAGCTGTGCATAGCTCAGCTTCGCTTCGGTGCCGGTCTCCTCGACGATGTGCAACGCAGGCTTGTCGTTGCCCTGCGCGATGACATCGAAGTAGTCGATGGCCCAGTTGAAGTGTTCGAGCTGGGGCCACTCGAAGTGGGCACAGGCTGCATCGATGTCGGTGCGGCGGGCGAGCAATCCGTCTCTGGCCGCAAGGAAGTGCTGCAGTTCGCTCATGGTCGGGTGTCTCCGTTTCTCAGGTCACTTCTTGGCGCGTTCAGGGTAGCTCACGGCCATGCCGTCACGGACATCCTGCTGGATGCCGTACTGCGGGAACGGATAGCGAAACCCGTTCTTCGCCAGAGCATGCATGCCCTCGATCGCCTTGGCGATCAGGGCCGGTGGCAGCGCCATCAGCATCTCGTCATCGAGCACACCGCCGTATCGGCGTTCGGCAAAGCAGGGGATGGACAGGCTCGGTTCGCCGGTCGACAGGGCGCGGCCCCAGGAGTCGGCACAGGCCGACTCGCCGACCACGCTCCAGTCGAAGCGCTTGTAGCCGCTCCATTGCAGGCCGTTGATGAAGTACATCATCGCGCCCGGCGTGGCGTAGAACAGCGCGATGTCGGGCGGATTCAGGCGTCCGGCGGCCAGCGGCGAGACGGCCAGGGCGGCGCGGGGGGGCGGGGTGTGCATCGCGTCCTGGTGGGCGCGGGTGTCCTCCGGCGTGGCGTACCAGACGCCGACCATGCCCTTGGCGGTGCGCCAGGCCTCATCGGTCGGGCCCAGGCCGACCACGGCCTTGCACTGGGCGCCCACCAGGTCGTCGCCCGTGATGCCGACCGTCCAGCCCAGACGGGCCGCCTGCGCGACGATCTGGTCGGTGGTGTGCACGTTCTTCGGGCGGCGGATCTTGGGGATGGCCGCCATCTCCTCGACGGTCTGGAAGCGCTTGATGCCGAAGGGGATGGCGCGCAGCTTGAGCAGTCGCTCGAGCTCTGCCGACAGGGCGGCGAGGTCCTGCGTGCCAGGGGTTGCGGTGATCGTCACGGGGTGATCCTCCTCTTTTCCTCATTGTGCCAGCCGA
>JBILSK010000078.1:0-7574 GCA_044372165.1 Burkholderiaceae bacterium
GACCCTGACCTGCCCAAGCGCTTCAGCGTGCGCTTTTTCGTTGCACCCATGCCCGAAGGCCAGGAGCCGATCGCTGACGGCACCGAGCAGTTCTCGCCGGTATGGGTAAGCCCTGCGGCAGCGCTTGAGCAGCACGCCCAGGGCCAGTTCTCGATGATCTTTCCGACCATTCGCACGCTGCGCCAGTTGCAGCGCTTTTCGCGGGTCGAGCAAGTGCTGGACACCGCGCGCGGCCCCTCATCGCCGTACGTCGCCGGTCCTCGCGGTGGACTGCTCAAGGGCAAGGAGGCTCGCTTCGTCGAGGACGAGCCGCCCTTCGGCGAACTGCAAATGGTCACGCCAGACGGGCAGATGCAGCACGCGCTCGATTGGCGCAGTGATGTCGTGGTACCCCTGCGGCGCAATGTCCAGCGGCTCACTGCCCCCAACCCGGGCATGATGACCGGGCCCGGCACCAACACCTACATCGTCGGCGAGGCCGGCGCCTATGTCGTGATCGACCCGGGGCCGGATCTGCCGGAGCACATCGCCCGCCTCGCGCAGGTCGTGGGCACTGGCCTGAAGGCCATCGTCTGCACGCACTCGCATCCGGACCACTCGCCTGGCGCGCCGCTGCTGCGCGATGCCGTCGGCTATCCGGTGGAGATCATGGGTCTGGCGTCGCACGCCACCGCGCGCGCCAACTCGACTTTCACGCCCGACCGGACCCTGGCCGATGGCGAATGCCTGCAAGTGGCCGACTCCACCCTCAGGGTCGTGCACACGCCGGGGCACGCCGCGAACCATCTGTGCCTGGTGCTCGAGGAAGACAGGATGCTCTTCTCGGGCGATCACGTGCTCAACGGCTCGACCACCGTGGTCGACCCGCCGGACGGGAACATGTACGCCTATGTGGCGTCCCTGCGTCGACTGGCGCTGGAAGAGGTCGACTTCATCCTGCCCGCCCATGGCCACGTGCTCGGCTTCGCACGCCAGGCCATCAACAAGCTGATTGCGCATCGACTGGGGCGCGAGGAAAAAATCGCGGCCGCGCTGGTTCGCACCGGGGGCGGCACGCTGGATGACATCGTGCCGGTCGCGTACGACGACGTGAACGCCAGCCTGTTTCCGATCGCCAAGCGCTCGTTGCTGGCTCACCTTGAAAAGCTGGTCACGGATGGTCGCGCGAGTCTGAGCGAGGGACGCTGGGCGCCGGTCTGAGCATCAGAAGCGCAGTGACGCCCGCGCGCCCTTTAACGCCGGCGTCTCGCTGACCCCAGCATCGCGAGGGAGCCGATACCCAGCAAAGCCAGTGCGCCAGGGACCGGAACGCTCGATACCTGCGTATCCGAAAAAATGATGTCGTTGTTAATGCCAGGTGGCGAAAACCAGGTGAGCGTCAGGCTCTTGATCGGTTGACTGACCAGCATCTCCAGCACTGGGTTGTCAAACCCACCGCTTGGAGCCTGGACCGAGTAGACACCGCTGTTGAAACTCACCGTGGCATAGTCACCAGGGCCAGGATTTGGTTGGCCTGGAGAGTCCGTTGGGCCATTCAGGTCGAAATTGATCGGGTCGCCAAAAAACGCCGTGCTCAGAAGGCCCCCCGAGGCATCTCGAGCGGTCATGTTTGAAATGATTGAGCCACCATCAAAGTCACGCAGATAGAACGAACCACCTGCCGGCAACACGCCACCGGTCAAGCCGCTGAAGTCGTAGGTGATCTGCCACGATGCATTGCCTGCGTTAAGCCCCGTGCCGGTGAGAAATGGCAGCAGGTTTGTACCGCCAACAAGACCACCACTCGAACCTTGGGGCCCGTTGAACACCGCGCTCACACCGACCGACCCGGCATAGGCCGGATTGCTCGATCCAGTGAAACCGCCGCTGTAGCCGGCCGTTACGCCGTTGGTGATGCCCGTTCCGGCAACACCCGGTCCGGTGCCCAGGACTGTCTGGTTGACCGGTGATCCGTTCAAGGTCGGCTGACCCAATGACAGGACGGTTGCAAGCGCGCTGTTTGAAGCAAGTGCCGCTGTCGCGGCGAGACACACTGCGACGGCAATCAGTTGGTGGCGTGAGGACTGCTGGATCATGAATCGGTTCCCTTGAGAGGGTTGAGGTGTGGAACTGCACGCTGAGGTGTCGCGCGTTGACTCCCAAAATCAAGCACATCTCGTACCAGAAAAAAAATTCTTTATTTTTCAGATGGCTGTGACGTCGGTAAAGGGCAAGAGCATTCACCCCACATTGATGTTGTCAAACGCACCGACAAACAGGGCTGTTTCAGCGTAAACACTCAGTCCGTCTGTCCTGGATCGAGCATCAGATACCGGGGAGGTTTGCGCTGCTTCGGAAAGCGGCCGTGCCTTCCTGCGCCTCGGGCTGCTGGCGGAAATTTGCGTTCTCAAGGACCAGTTCTTCAAACCTCGCCTCGGGCATTGCCACCTGCGCGTACTTCAGGGTGCGCGCCTTCGTTGCAGCGGTGGCAGCCGGCGCGATCATGCGCAGTGTATCGACCGTGCTTTCGCCAGTGGCCTGCAACTCGGCCCCAGCGTGTCTCGGTAATTGGAGTCTCCTGCAAAAAAAAACCCGCCTTTCGGCGGGTTCCAGGGAGTACGTTGGATCAGCCCGCGCTGGCGGCAGCCTCAGCGGCTGCAGCCTTCATCGACAGCCGCAGACGGCCTTTCTCGTCGGCCTCGAGGACCTTGACGCGAATGACCTGTCCCTCCTGGACGTAGTCGGCGACCTTCTCGACGCGCTCGTTGGCGATCTGCGAGATATGCAGCAGACCATCGCGACCCGGCATGATCTGAACGATCGCGCCGAACTCCAGCAGCTTGAGCACCGTGCCTTCGTAGACCTTGCCGATCTCGACCTCGGCGGTCAGGTCAGCAATGCGCTTCTGGGCCCGCTTGGCGGCTTCGGCATCGGTCGCGGCAATGGTGATGTTGCCGTCTTCCTTGATGTCGATGGTGGTGCCGGTTTCCTCGGTGATCGAACGAATGGTCGCGCCACCCTTGCCGATCACGTCCCGGATGCGCTCGGGGTTGATCTTCATGGTGTACATGCGCGGCGCGAAATCGGAGAGGTCGGTACGCGCGCCACCCACAGCCGAGCGCATCTTGTCGAGGATGTGCAGGCGGCCTTCCTTGGCCTGCGCCAGTGCGACCTGCATGATCTCCTTGGTGATGCCCTGGATCTTGATGTCCATCTGCAGGGCAGTGATGCCGTCTTCTGTGCCGGCCACCTTGAAGTCCATGTCGCCCAGGTGATCTTCGTCGCCCAGGATGTCGGACAGCACCGCAAAGCGATTGCCTTCCTTGATCAGACCCATGGCGATACCTGCCACGTGCTTCTCGATGGGCACACCGGCGTCCATCAGCGCGAGGCAGCCGCCGCACACCGAGGCCATCGACGACGAACCGTTCGATTCGGTGATCTCGGAGACCACGCGCAGCGAATACGCGAACTGCTCGACCGTAGGCACCAGCGCGGCCAGACCACGCTTGGCCAGTCGGCCGTGACCGACTTCGCGACGCTTGGGCGCGCCGAAGCGGCCGGTCTCGCCGGTGGCAAACGGGGGCATGTTGTACTGGAACATGAAGCGTTCGCGGTACTCGCCGTTGATGGCGTCGATGATCTGCTCATCGCGCGCCGTACCCAGAGTGGTCACCACCAGGGCCTGGGTCTCGCCGCGCGTGAACAGCGCCGAGCCGTGCGCACGCGGCAGCACGCCGGTGCGAATCGAGATCGGGCGCACGGTGCGCGTGTCGCGGCCGTCGATGCGCGGCTCGCCCGCCAGGATCTGGGTGCGAACGATGCCCGACTGCAGCTCGTACAGGATGTTACCCACTTCGTTGCTGTCCGGCGCCGGCTGGCCGGCGGCGGCAGCCTCGGCCTTCAGCGTGCTGGCCACCGATTGCTCGATGGCGCGAACGCGATGGGTGCGCTCCTGCTTGTTGCGGGTGCGATAGGCCTCGCGCATTTCGGCTTCTGCCAGGGTGGTGATGCGGCCCTTGAGCGCCTCGTTGACCGCCGGTGCCTGCCAATCCCACTCAGGCTTGCCGGCAAGCTCGACCAGCTCGTCGATGGCCTTGATCACCGACTGCATCTGCTCGTGGCCATAGACCACGGCACCCAGCATCACGTCTTCAGGAAGCTGGTTGGCTTCGGATTCGACCATCATCACGGCCGCATCGGTTCCAGCCACCACCAGGTCCAGCTTGCTGTCGGACATCTGCGAGGCGTTCGGATTGAGCACGTACTCGCCATTGATGTAGCCCACGCGCGCAGCGGCGATCGGACCATTGAACGGCAGGCCGGAGATGGCCAGTGCCGCCGAACTGGCGATCATCGCGGGGATGTCTGAATCCACCTCGGGATTGCTGGACAGCACGTGCACGATGACCTGGACTTCGTTGTAGAAGCCATCCGGAAACAGCGGGCGGATCGGGCGGTCGATCAGACGGCAGGTGAGGATCTCCTTTTCGGTCGGACGACCCTCGCGCTTGAAGAAGCCGCCGGGAATGCGACCCGCGGCGTAGAACTTTTCGACGTAATCGACGGTCAGGGGGAAGAAGTCCTGGCCGGGCTTGACCGACTTCGAACCCACCACGGTCGCCAGAACGACGGTGTCGTCCATGGTGGCCACCACTGCGCCACTGGCCTGGCGCGAGATTTCACCCGTTTCAAGGGTCAGCGTGTGCTGGCCCCACTGCAGCGTTTTCTTTGCGATATCAAACACAGTCTTTCCTCTTTCTTTCTTCTCTGCTTTGTCCCGCGCGATCGGCTGGCGGCGCGGTTCGCTT
Organism: Burkholderiaceae bacterium; assembly: GCA_044372165.1. Classification (GTDB taxonomy): domain Bacteria; phylum Pseudomonadota; class Gammaproteobacteria; order Burkholderiales; family Burkholderiaceae_E; genus UBA4615. Next base: position 4,791 of record JBILSK010000078.1, read on the forward strand.
CGATGACTCGACACCCCGGGCAGGACTGCCCGTCTGCTGAAACACTTTGGTGCGTGTCAAATGAAAATGCCCGCCGGAACCGACGGGCATTCCACGTGAGCCGTGCACAGGGCGTCGGACGCCTCCGATGCCGACAGTCGTCGGCGACCGGAGGGTGAAACCCTGTGCTGCGGCATTACTTGCGCAGACCCAGACGCTCGATCAGTGCCTTGTAGCTCGCAGGGCTTCGGCCCTTGAGGTAGTCCAGCAGCTTGCGACGACGGCTCACCATCTTGAGCAGACCGCGACGCGAGTGATGATCCTTGGCGTGGATCTTGAAGTGCCCGGTCAGATCATTGATACGGGCGGTAAGCAGCGCCACCTGGACTTCCGGAGAACCGGTATCGCCCTGAGCACGCTGGTAGTCGGCCACGATCTTGGCCTTGTTGATGTCGGCAACAGACATGATTTCCCTTGATTGACTTGCGGCCGCGCCGGGATGCGCGCCGTGCAATTTCAACATTCGATGCGGGACTCGTTTCCGGGCCCTGGGTCATCGACCTTCATCCTGGACCGCCACCGCGCTTTACCGGGCGAATATCCAGAACCCGAGGAGTATAGTCGATCGAACAGACAAGAACAAGGAGACTCCCATGAAGCTGCTGCACTTCAATGAGTTCCGCCTGGGTGTGCTGAAGGGCGACCGCGTGGTGGATGTGAGCGCGGTGATAGCCGGCATTCCCCACAGCGGGCCGGGCGACCGGATGAACGGATTGATCGCACGCTGGTCCGAATTTCGTGAGCGGATCGAACAGACGGTGGCCGCCCAGCCCGGCGTGCCGCTTGCCGACGTCAGCCTGCGCGCGCCGCTGCCCCGCCCGGGCAACATCGACTGCATGGCCGTGAACTACATGGAGGACGGCACGCGCAGCGAGCCCGCACCGATCAATGCCTTTCACAAGGCGGTCAACTGCATCATCGGCCCGGGCGACACCATGGTCCTGCCCGACATGCCCGCCAGCGTCTTCGAGGGCGAAGCCGAACTCGCCCTGGTGATCGGCAAGCGCGCCCGCTGCGTGCCGGCCGCACGCGCGATGGAGCATGTCTTCGGCTATCTGAATTTCATCGACGGTTCGGCGCGCGGCGTGCAGCCGCCCACGAACGTCTTCTTCCAGATGAAGTCGCGCGCCACCTTCGCCCCCATCGGCCCCTGGCTGGTCACCGCCGACGAGATCGCCAACCCACAGTCGCTGCAGGTGCGCCTGTGGATCAATGGCCAGCTCAGGCAGGACTACAACACCGACGACATGGCGCACAAGATTCCGCGCTGCATCGAGTGGCTGTCCCACATCCACGACCTGGAGCCGGGCGACATCGTGGCGCTGGGCACCAATCACCGCGGCCTGTCGCCCTTCATGGACGGCGATGCCGTGGAGCTGGAATGCGAAGGCCTGGGCCGCCTGACCATCAAGGTCAAGGACGAGCTCAAGCGCACCTGGGCACGCGAGAGCCGTCTGGAGCGGGAACAAAAAGGGCTCGAGGGACTGACGCCGCAACTCGGCGGCAAGTACGCGCCAACGCGCAGCTGAACGCGCGGCGAAGCGGCGCTGAACGGGGCAAGTGCGCTGGCCCGCTCAGCGCCGCTCGGCCCTCGCTGCCACGGCAATCCCGATCAGCAGCAGCGCGAGGCCCGCGCCTTGGAGCGGCGCCACCGTCTCGCCCAGGAGGATCCAGGCCAGGATCGCCGACCCCACCGGTTCACCGAGAATGGCCAGCGCCACAAAGGTCGCCGACAGGTGGCGCAAGGACGCATTGATCAGCGTGTGGCCGATCAGTTGCGGCCCGATCGCCATGGCGAGAATCGGCCACCACGAGGCCGCAGGCAGCGTGCCCAGCCCCTGCCCGGCCAGGCCTGCGATGAGCGTCATGGCGATGGCTGCCGCGCCGTAGACGATCGCCACGTACGACAGCAGGCTCAGCTTCAGGTTCAGTCTGCGCCCCACCAGCAGATAGCCGGAGATGGCCAGGGCGCCGGCCAGGGCCAGCGCATTGCCCAGGCCGGCGCGGTGATCCGCGACAGACGACGCGGCGGGCGCCAGGTCGGACACGATGATCAAGGCCGTGCCTGCGATGGCAAGCACGATGCCCATCAGCGTGCGCGGCCCGGGCCGCTCCCCGAGCAGGGCCCACGATGCCAGGCCGACCCAGATCGGATTGGTGGTCACCAGGGCCACGCTGCTGGCTACCGACGTGTAGCGCAAGGAGGCAATCCAGGTCGCAAAGTGCACGGCCAGCAGCAGACCCGAGAGCGCGGCGATCGCCCAGTCTCGCCGCCCGAGGGCCGCCAGTTCCGCACGACGGCGCAGCAACGCCCAGGGCACCACCACGGCCGCCGCCAGCGTGAGGCGCCCTGCCGCGACCGCCAAGGGGGATGCGCCCGCATCGATGGCGGCACGAATCCAGAGGGCAGCGGTGGCCACCACTGCCACGCCCAGGGCAAGAGCCAATCCGTGGCGCGAGCGGAGCATGGGAGTCGGCCGTGAAGCGGGAAGTCGTTAGGAGCGATCGGGGCGCGGGGGCCGGCGCTTGGTCAGGCGGTGCCGCGATCAGGTCTTGGGCAGGGTCACGCCATGCTGGCCCTGGTACTTCCCACCGCGGTCCTTGTAGGAGGTCTCGCAGACTTCGTCGGATTCGAAGAACAGGACCTGCGCGCACCCCTCGTGCGCATAGATCTTTGCCGGCAGAGGCGTCGTGTTGGAGAACTCCAGGGTCACATAGCCCTCCCACTCGGGCTCGAAAGGCGTG
>JBILSK010000079.1:0-7563 GCA_044372165.1 Burkholderiaceae bacterium
CGCCTCGATGCCTGGACGTTCATGCGCGCATGCGCCGGCGTATCAGCCTGCGGCGCGACCGGCGCATACATGGAGTCGACGAACACCCAGTCGCCATCGGCGAGACCCCGTGCTGCAGCTGTCTGCTCGTTCATGTAGAGCACGTTCTGCGCCACGATCTGACGCAACCAGGCGTTCTGGCTGTCCCACGAGTGGTACATGACCATGGGCCGCTGGGTGATGGCGTGAAACGGGAAGGCGTCGGGTCCGGCCTGCTCGTCGGTGCGCGCGGTTTCGATCGGCGCATACCAGAAGGGCAACGGATCGAAGTAGCGCACCAGGCGCTCGCGATCCTCGGGCCGAACCGGCTGCGGCCCGTCATAGAGGCCTTGTCCGGCCAGACGGAACTTTTGCAGGGGCTCGCTGTAGAGCTGCATCACGATCGGTTCAGCCTTGCCGATGAAGCCCGATCGGGCCGCGACCTCGAGGTAGTCCCGATTCACGCCCTTCATGTACTTCATCGAATCCGGCCAGTGATGCACATGAAAGGCCTTGCCCTCGATATAGGCCTCCCACTGCCGCGGGTTCGGCTCGCCGACCAGCGACTTTTCCCCCTGTGTGCCACGCCAGCCCGTGAGAAATCCGATCCCCGGTGCACGCTCGTAGCGCACGATGAAATCACGGTAGTCGGCAAAGCGCCTGGCGCCGTGCTCATCGACGAAAGCCGGAAATTTCAGGCGTCCGGCCAACTCGACCAGCACATCCTGGAAGGGCCTCACATCGCGGTCCGGGGTGATCAGCGGATGGCGAATCGCGTCGGCGGCTGCATCGGGCTCGGAAATCGGCCGATCCAGCATCGAGATCGCGTCGTAGCGCTCGAGATAGGTGGTGTCGGGCAGCACGAGGTCGGCGTAGCGCACGGTCTCGGAATCGAAGGCATCGGCCACCACGATGAACGGGATCGCATACTCGCCCGCCGCATTGCGCGCGGTGAGCATGGCCTGCGTGCCCGTCGTGTTCATCGACGAGTTCCAGGCCATGTTGGCCATGTACAGCATCAGTGTGTCGATCGGGTAGGGATCGGCTTCGACTGCATTGCGGATCACCATGTGCATCAGGCCGTGGGCCGCGATCGGGCTTTCCCAGGAGTAGGCCTTGTCGATACGCAGCGGCGTGCCGCGTGCATCGACTGCAAGGTCCTCGGGACGAGCCGGAAAACCGAGCAGCGGCCGGGTGCTGGCGGTGTCCGGTGCATCGAAGCGGGCCGGATCGTTCTCGGGCACCTGCGGCGGGGGCACCGGCTTGGGAAACGGCGCGCGGGACCTGAAATTGCCGGGACCATCGAGTGCGCCCAGCAGCATCTGGATCAGATGCAGCGCACGACAGGTCTGAAAGCCATTGCTGTGCGCCGACACCCCGCGCATCGCGTACATCGCCACCGGCCGCCCCACCACGGTGTCATGCGTCACGCCCCAGGCATCGGTCCAGGTGATCGGCAACTCGATGGTCTGCTCGAAGGCAACCTGCGCCATTTCCAGCGCAATGCGTTCGATCTGGTCGGCAGGCACGCCGCACTGCGGTGCCACGGCTTCCGGCGAATACTCGTCCGACAAGGCGCGTGCGGCCATCAGCGACATCGCGGTGACCACCTTCGTGCCATCGTCGGTCACGAACTCACCGAACAAGGCCGGCACGGCCCCGGGTGCCATCGGTGCCGGCGACTTGCTGCGCTGGTCCCACAGCTGCGGGTGGCCCTGGGCATCGCGCAGGAACAGGCCGTCGCGCGAGGTACCCGGCGCCTGGATCACCAGCCACGCGGCATTGGTGTAGCGCAGCAGGAACTCCCAATCGAAGAGCTCGCGCGACAGCAGCACATGACAGATCGCCAGGGCCAGCAGGCCATCGGTGCCCGGGCGGATCGGCACCCATTCGTCGGCCACCGCCGAATAGCCGGTTCTTACCGGATTGACCGACACGAACTTCGCACCGTTTCGCTTGAGCTTTTCGAGCCCGATCTTGATCGGGTTGCTCGCATGGTCTTCGGCGACGCCCCACATGATGAAGTAGCGCGCACGATCCCAATCGGGGGCACCGAACTCCCAGAACGAGTAGCCGATCGAGTACAGACCAGCCGCGGCCATGTTGACCGAACAAAAGCCGCCATGCGCCGCCCAGTTGGGCGTGCCGAACTGCTGCGCCCACAGGCCGGTCAGCGCCTGCATCTGATCGCGCCCGGTGAAGAACGCAAGCTGGCGCGGCTGAGTTGATCGAATGCGCGCCAGGCGCTTGCCCAGCAGATCGAGCGCGTCGTCCCAGGAGATCGGATCGAAGATGCCCGCGCCTCGATCGGTGCCCGGGCGGCGGATCATCGGCTGATGCAGCCGGGCCGGCGAGTTCTGCTTCATGATCCCGGCACTGCCCTTGGCGCACAGCACGCCCTGGTTCACCGGATGATCGGCCGTGCCCTGGATGAAGCGGACTGTGGTGTGCGGGGGCTGACCCGAACCTCGCGGCTCATCCTGCAAGGTGACCTGGATACCGCATCGGCAGGCACACATGTAGCAGGTGCTGTACTCGACGCGCTGCGTCGTACGGTCCTCGAATCGAATGGGATGGGTACCGGCGGGGGCAATGGGTACGGTCACGCGGCGCACTCGATTCAGGTGGAAACCGCGTCGATTCTAAGCGCATCGGTGCCCGACCCCTCGCTCGCGGCCAAGGTCAGGAACCAGATTGTTTCGAATTCGGCGACGAATCAGCAGGCCCCTGATGTTTCCATGAAGTCCCGCCGAAAGCCCTCAGGCGCCCGTGAGCTCGGCGAATCGGGGCAAATCGACATTGCCGCCGCTGATCACCACGCCGACCCGCTTGCCGCGCACCGCCACGGCGCCGGTGAGCGCCGCGGCCACGGCCAGGGCTCCCGTGGGCTCGATGACCAGCTTCATGCGCTCGGCCACGAAGCGCATGGCATCGCGCAATGCCGCGTCGCTGACCGTGGCCACCCCGGCCACCCGCTGTCGCATCACACCGAAGGTGAGCTCACCCAGGTGCTGGGTCTGCGCACCGTCGGCGATCGTGCGGGGCACCTCGATGTGCACGATGCGCCCCTGCGCCAGAGACTGTTGTGCATCGTTGCCGGCCTCAGGCTCGACGCCCCAGACACCACAGCCCGGCGACAGCGCCCCGGCTGCCAGCGCGCATCCCGAGGTCAGGCCGCCGCCGCCCAGGCACACCAGCAGCAGGTCGAGCTCACCGACTTCCTCGAACAACTCCTTGGCCGCAGTGCCCTGCCCGGCGATCACCTCGCGATGATCGTAGGGCGGAATGAGCGCAAGACCCCGCTCCTGCGCCATGCGCCGGCAGATGGCCTCGCGATCTTCGGTGTAGCGGTCATAGAAGACCACCTCACCGCCATAGCCGCGCGTCGCGGCTACCTTGAGCGACGGCGCATCGCTGGGCATCAGGACGGTCGAGCGAACCTCCTGAAGGGCGGCCGCATAGGCGATCGCCTGTGCATGATTGCCCGACGAGAAGGTCAGCACGCCGGCAGCGCGTTGCGCATCGCTCAACGAGGCAATCGCGTTGTAGGCACCGCGGAACTTGAAGGCGCCGCTGCGCTGCAGGTTTTCGCACTTGAAGAAGAGTTGTGCACCGGTCAGTGCATTGGCTGTGCGCGACGTGAGCACCGGTGTGCAATGGGCCACCCCGGCCAGTCGTCTGGCCGCTGCCTGAACGTCGGCGTAGTCTGGAAGGATCTTCATGCGACGATCCTACACTGCAGTCGTCCCCTCGCGCCGCCCCCTCACGAGTCCCATGACCGAACACCTCCCTGGACCCCCTGCCCTGCCCGTCATCGTGATCGGCGGCTACCTCGGGGCCGGCAAGACCACGCTGCTCAATCACCTGCTGCGCCATGCACAGGGTCGCCGCCTGGCCGTGCTGGTCAACGACTTCGGCGAGCTGTCGATCGACGCGGACCTCATCGTGGGACAGGACGGCGATGTGCTGCGCCTCGCAGGCGGCTGCGTGTGCTGCGCAATCGGCAGCGACCTCATCGAGTCGCTGGTGCAGCTCGGCGAAAGCCCCCGCCCCCCCGATCTCGTGCTGATCGAAACCAGTGGCGTTGCCCTGCCTGGTGCGGTCGGACGCGGTGCCAAGCTCGCCCCCGGCGTTCGGCTGGAGGGCGTGGTGGTGATGGTGGATGCGTCCTGCGTGCAGACCCTGGCTGGCGATCGCCACGTGGGCGACACGGTGCTGCAGCAGCTGCACGATGCCGACCTGCTGGTGATGAACAAGATCGATCTGCTGGAGCCGGTATGCCTGCCCGGGCTGCGCCAGTGGCTGCAGGAGCAGGCCCCAGGCGCGGTGATGATCGAGGCGATCGACGGCCAGGTCCCGGCACACGCCGTCCTGGGCCTGCGCCTGCACGACGACGCGACAGACGATGTCATTGCCCTGGGCTCACGGCGTGACCGGATCGGGCCGCGCGCCGCCAGCGTTCCCGCTGCCAGCCGCTTTTCCACCTTCACCGCGCAGCTGCCCCAATCGATTGACGTCCCGGCACTGATCCAGGCCCTGTCCGACCCGAGACTGGGTATCGTGCGGGCCAAGGGGATCGTGACCGATCTCGTGCGCGGGCCGCTTGTGCTGCAAGGCGTGGGTGCCCGTTGGCGGGCTGATGCAGCGTCGCCCGAACAGGCCGCCAGTGCCTCGGCCGGAAAGCTGGTCGTCATCGGACTGGCCGACGCCTTCGATCCCGACACGCTGGCCGCGCTGATCGACGCTCACACAGCGCGCGCCGCACGCCCGATGCCAGCGAGCTGAACGGCTTCGGCTAGGATGGCACTTCAAGATCACCACACCCCACAGGGAGACGCACATGAATCGGGTCGATGGAAAAGTTGCGATCGTCACCGGCGCCGCAGGCGGCATCGGATCAGCCACCTGCCGGCTGCTCGCCAAGTGCGGCGCGATCGTCATTGCCACCGATCTGCGCGAAGCCGACGGCAAGCGCCTGGTCGACAGCATTCGAAGTGGCGGCGGCCAGGCCCAGTTCTTCACCCACGATGTCACCCGCGACGCGCAGTGGGCGCAGATCTTCGCCGCGGTGCTCAAGGAGCACGGCAAGGTCGACATCCTGGTGAACAACGCCGGCATCTATCGCCATGGCCGCACGGAAGATGTCGATGACCACGCGATCCACGAGATGTTCGACATCAACCTGAAGAGCGTGGTGCTGGGCACCAAGCATGCCTTTCTCGCGATGAAGCAGCGGCCGGCCGGCGCCCCCGCCGCCACCATCGTCAACCTGTCCTCGGTGGCCGGTCTGATCGGCTCGCCCAACTCGACCCTGTACGGCCTGAGCAAGGGCGGCGTGCGCCTGTTCACCAAGTCGACGGCGCTGGAGGCCGCAGCACTCGGCTACAACATCCGCGTCAATTCGATTCACCCCGGCATCATCGACACCGACATGGCGCAGCAGGGCGTGGCCGGCGCCATGCGCGAGCGCGGCGTGGCGGCCGGCGGCGAACAACAGGCCATGGCCGCGGCGCATCCGCTGGGCCGGATGGGCCAGGCCGAGGAAATCGCGCGCGGCATCGTCTGGCTGGCCTCGGACGACTCGTCCTTCATGACCGGCTCGGAAATGGTGGTCGACGGCGGCTTCACGGCCCGCTGACTCACGCCCGCCGTGCCTGAGCAGGCGGGCGTCAGCCCCTGCGCGCGCCGGTGACTATTTCACTGGCCAGCGCATGGCGGCGCCTGAATCGAGTGCCCCCTCGCCGCGTGCGATCGCGGCATCGAAGAGCGCAATGACGGCGGGCATCACCGCCAGGTCCACACCGTGGCGCTTGGCTTCCTCGACCATCAGGCGCGCGTCCTTGCGGGCCATCGCGACCTCGAAGGACGGCGTGCTGTAGTCGCCACTCACGATGCGCCCGGCACGCGCGGGAAGCGCCGCACCCGGGTTGAAGTGCTGAAAGAGGGTCATCGCCTCGGTGGGCGCAATGCCCACCGAATGGGCCAGGCGCGCGACATCGCCCAGCACCCCAGACATCCCGATCAGCACCAGATTGCCGAACAGCTTGAACGAGGCGGCCCGCTCGGGAGCCTCGCCCATCCAGATCACCTTGCCGGTCATCTCCTGCATCATCGGCGTGATCGCATCGCACAGCGCCCGTTCACCCGAGAGCAGCATCAGGCCCGTGCCCTCCGCCGCATTGGAGGGGCCCATGAACACGGGCGCATGCACGTAACGCACGCTTCGCGCCGCCCAGCGCGCCGCGCGTTCTGCGGTGGGCGTGGTGGCGGTGGTCGTGTGGTCGATCAGCCAGGTGCCGGGCTGGATGGCATCGACCAGGGGTTCCAGGACGGCATCGACCGATGCATCGTCCGCCAGCGACAGCTGGATGCGGTCCATGCCACGGACCGCCTCACGCGCATCGGCGACCGCCCGGGCCCCGGTTTGCTCAGCCAGTGGCACGGCCCGGGCCGCATTGCGGTTCCACACGTTGACTTCGTGGCCCTGGGCCCGCAGGCGTCGAACGAAACCGGACCCCATCAGTCCGGCGCCCAGAAAGGCAATCTTCATGGCATGTCTCCTGGTCGACCGAGGTCGACGATTGAATGAACCAATGCTCGAAAAAAAAGGAAGAGCAGAAGCAAAAGGAAAGCAAAAAGAAAAGGCGCCTTGCGGCGCCCTTTCCCTGTGTCAGCCTTGATGCAGACTCACTGCGTGCCGATCACCAGTCGATGGTGGCGGTCAGGGCCTCGGCCGCCTCACGCAACTGCGGCAGGTAATCCAGGCTCTGCTCGGGGCGCATGCGCGCCACCGGCGCTTGCGCGGCCACCGCAGCGACCACCTTGCCGTCGGCATTGCGCACCGGCACCGCGATGCAGCAGATACCGGGCAGGTATTCCTCGTTGTCGATCGAATAGCCGCGCTCGCGAATGGCGTTGAACTCGGCGTTCAGGCGCTTGGGATCCGTGAGGGTCTGCGGCGTGTGGCGAATCAGCGGTGTCTGCGCGATGAAGCGGTCGCGACTGCGCTTGGGCATGGACGCGAGGAACAGCTTGCCGCTGCCCGACGCATACAGCGGCAGGCGCGAGCCCGGTCCGAGCTGCAGGCGCAGCGGCCAGCCGGTCTCGACCCGATCGAGAAACAGCACGGAGTTGCCGTTCGGAATCGTGAGGTTGCAAGTCTCGCCCACTTGCTCGACGAGCTCTTCGAGGATGGCATGGCGTGTCGAGCGGTGCGGTGAACCGAGCAACACCTGGCCGGCGAACTGGTTGATGCGTTCGGCGAAACCATAGCGCTTGGTGTCGGGTTCCCGGCAGACGATGCCGGCATGCTCAAGGGTGCCCAGGATACGCAGCACGGTAGGCTTGGGGAGGGCTACCGTCTGGGCAATTTCCGCCAGTTGCGGCGGTCGGTCGTGGTCGGCCAGCGCTTCGAGGATCCTGATGGCACGCAGGATGGCTGAACCCGCGGGCACCTCTGCCCGAACTTCGTCTTCACTGATCACTTGTTGTCCCCCTGAATATTCTCGTTTGCAAAACCGCACCCGGTCGAGCGGGCAGGTCGAA
>JBILSK010000080.1:0-7557 GCA_044372165.1 Burkholderiaceae bacterium
TTCCGATTGTTGCGATGCACCAAACGCAAGCTCAGGCGGTCGAACCGCATGAGGCGCTCTCCTGAATTCCCGACATTTCACTCTATTCAAACGTCTTATCCGGAGGTTCTCCCATGTTCACGACTCCCGACCAGTTTCTCGCGATGCACAAGGCCAACCTGGCTTCCCTGCAGGCCCTGACTGCCTCGTCCATTTCCAGCTTCGAGCGCCTGACCCAGCTGAACATCGCTGCCGCCCGCTCGACCTTCGACGAAGTCACCGAGCAAGCCAAGTCGCTGCTCGACGCCAAGGATGCCAAGGCCTTTGCCGACCTCGGCGTGAACGCTGTGCAGCCGGCCGGCGAAAAACTGGCTGCGTATGCCAAGCATGTGTACGACATCGCCAGCGAGACCGGCGCCGAGATGGCCAAGGTCGTCGACCAGCATTTCGCTGACGGCAACCGTCAACTGCATTCGGTCATCGACTCGATCAGCAAGAACGCACCTGCTGGTTCCGAAGGCATCGTGAGCTTCGTGAAGACCGCCATGACCCAGGCCGGCAGTGCCTACGACCAGTTCAACAAGGCGTCCAAGCAAGTGGCCGACATGGCCGAAGCCAATCTGACCGCCGCCAGCAAGTCGGTCATGAACGGCGTCAACCGCGCCCGCGGCTGATCGACTCGCCCGTGATCCATCGCGCCGCAAGGCGCGGGATCGCCTGAGAACGACCAGAACGCCCCGCTGATTCGTCAGCGGGGCGTTTTGATGTGCGGGCCCGCCCCGCCGCCTGGCGGGTTCACTGTCCGCCGGCTTCGCCGCCCAGCTCGCGTACCCCTTGCACCAGGCGCTCGAAGGCCGCATCAACCCGTCCGGCCTCACCCTTGGCGCCCAGTTCGATGTGCCGACGCGCGCCTCCCTCGCCCACCGAGGGCAGGCTGTAGACCTTCACTTCCGGAAACAGGCGCTCGACCTCTTCCATCAAGGGCGTCAGTGTCGACTCGGCCATCTCGTAGACCAGCATCGAACGATCGACCTTCACTTCCCGGTGAAACAGCTCGCCGTAATGGGTCTCCAGGACCCACTCGATCATCGGCCAGGCCATCACCGGAAAGCCCGGAACGAACCAGTGTCGGCCCACTGAAAAGCCGGGGATCTTGTTGAACGGATTCGGGATGATCGTGGCGCCCTCGGGAAACTCACCCATCTTCAGGCGCTGACGGTTCTCGGGCAGATTCATGTCTGCCTTGGCCTTGCCTTCCCGGGCCATCTCCAGGGTTCGCTCCGTGATCAGCCGTTCGGCTTCCGGGTGCAGCACCACGGGACGATTCAGCGCAGCGGCAGCGGCCTGGCGCGTATGGTCATCCGGTGTGGCACCGATGCCGCCGCAGCTGAAGACCACATCGTCGCTTGCCAGCGTGTCGGCCAGGCAGGCGGTGAGCCGGGCTCGGTCGTCCCCCTCGTAGCGCACCCAGGACAGGCCCAGGCCGCGCGCCGAGAGCAGCTCGACAACTTTGGAGAAATGCTTGTCCTGGCGTTTGCCCGACAGGATTTCGTCGCCAATGATGATCAGTCCGACATTCACTGCATGCTCCGAGGGCCGGATCAGGCCCGATGTACGATGCGCGCCAGCGCACGCCACTGCTGTGACCAGAAGCCCCGACCGTAGTCCCGGCCTTCGAGCTGGTCACGGATGCCGGTCGGCACGAACCCGGGCGTCCAGTCGGCGGTTCGAAAGACGATGTCCCACAGAGGAAACAGCACAGCGAAGTTCACGCCCCGCGCGGGGCCCTCGTGACCCGCACCGATCGCATGATGAAGGCGATGAAAGCTCGGGCTCACCAGCACGCGCTCGAGCGGTCCCGGCCAGCGCCAGCGCAGATTGCCGTGCTGCATGCTTTGCAGCACCCGTGAGGCGATGATCAGCATGACGAATTGCCCGGGCGCCACACCGATCAGCAGCGCGACCAGGGCCAGCACCACATCGCGCAACAGGTCATCGAGCAGATGGTTGCGCTGGTCGCTCCAGAAGGTCATCTGGCGTTGGCTGTGATGCACCGCATGCAGCGCCCACCAGGCGTCGAAGCGATGCTGACCCCGGTGCATCCAGTAGTCGACGAAATCCAGGACCACCAGATAGATCATGAAGCTCACCACCGGGGTGTCGGTCACCCCCGGCCAGACCTGGTCGATATTGATGCGGGACATGCCCCACAGTCGAAGCTGTCCTTCGATCGTATCGAGCATCGGACGCACCAGGGCGAACACCAGCAGTGCAAATCCACCCAGTCGATGCAGCAAGGTGTAGATCACATCGGTCCGAATAGCTGCGCGATCGCTCACTGGCTCGGCTGGCCAGCGTCGCTCCATGAAGCCCAGGATGATCGCCAGCAGCAGGACCTCGACCGCGCCCAGCACGACCCATTCGGTGAGCTCGAAGAGCGCTTCGGCATAGCCCATCTGACCGGTTGCATACAGCAGGGGCAGCACCATGCCTTCAAACAGCGCCTGTTGAAGCCAGCGCAGTCCGTCGGTCAGCCAGTCAAGCGGATTCATCTCAGCGGCGGTAGTCAGGGTGTTCGCGCAAGGTCGCAAAGCACAGGCCACGAGCCTTCAGGCCTGCGATCAATGGATCAAGGGTAGGCGGATACGGGTCCTCGCGCGACCAGATGCCCAGGTGCGCCATGAGGATATCGCCGTCGCGTATGGTCTTGAGCGACTGGGCCAGCAAGGCATCGTTCGGATAACGGTCAGAGGGCAGTTCATCACCCAGAAAGCCCGCGGGCGCCCAGTGCACATGGGCCCAGCCACACGCTCTGGCAGCAGCCATCACTTGCGGCGGCGCCTTGCCTCCGGGGGCCCGCCACAGGGGATCGAGCTGGCCACCGGTGAGCGCCTTGAACCGTTGATCGACCCGTCCGAGCTCGGTGCACAGCGCACGCGCATCCCACTCCAGCGTGCGACCCGCCTGATCGCCGAACTGTGGCCGCACCACCATTCGCCCGTCCGGCCGCATGCCGCGAAAGTACACATGGTCGAAGGTGTGGCTGCCAAAGGCATGACCTTCGCTGACCCGATCACGCCAGTAAGCCTTCCAGCTGTCGTCCAGGGACCAGCCTCCGGTCGTGGTCTTCTCGTTGGCCAGAAAGAAGGTGGCCTTGACCTGATGGCGTTGCAGGATTCTGGCGATCAGCTCGGCATCGCGCATGCTGCCGGTATCGAGGGTCAGGTAGACCGTACCGCCCGAACAGGCGCCCGAGACGGCGGGCCGCGCCGACTGTGCGAGGGACGGCCCCTGCAGCAGTGCGACCAGGCCGATGAACGCGCCAAGGCGAAAAACTCGCACGATCGGTTCAGAGCAGGGGCGCACGGTTGTGAAGGTAGATGCCATGCGGGGATCGGCCGACCTTCACGGTCTGCACGACCTTGCCACTGGCCAGATCGACCATGGACACGCGTCCTGCAAACCGGTTGGTCACCCACAGCTGCTTGCCATCGGCCGTCACCTCCATGCAGTCCGGCCCGCCCGGCACCTTCAGCTCGCGCACCACCTTGAGGTCGATCATGTCGATCACCGAGATGGTGTTTTCGAGCCGATTGCTCACCAGCAGATGGCGCTTGTCACCCAAGCCGCGAAAATTGTGGGCCCCTTTGCCGGTCCGAATCGTGGCCACGGTCTTGCGAGCCTGCCAGTCGATCACCTCGACGTAGTCGGCTCCCATGATGCCCACCATCAAGTGCTTGCCATCCGGTGTCAGGACGATGCCTGCCGGTTGCGGCCCGACCGGATGCCTCCAGGCAATCGACTGGGTGCTCATGTCGATGGCGGCGATTTCGTTGCTGTCCTGCAAGGTAACGAACACCCAGCGGCTGTCGGGCGAGAACCACACATGGCTGGGAGCCTTGGGCGCCTCGATCATCTTCACCCGCCGCTTTTCCTTGCCGTCCCAGGAGTAGATGTCGACTCGATTCAGGCGCAGCGCGGCCGTCACGAACCACTTCTGATCCGGCGAAAACGCCAGCTGATACGGATCATCGATGTTGCGGACCCGCCCGGTGACCTTGCCCGAGACAGGATCGAGCAGGTGCAGATCATTGCTGACCGCGTTGGCCACCAGCAGGGTCTTGCCATCAGGAGTGAGATACAGGTGGTGCGGCTCCTTGCCCACCGTCACACGCTCGGTCTCCTTGAACGTCTTCGGGTCGATCAAGGACAGGGTCGCATCCCCTGAATTGAGCACGACCACCGCGGGGTCGGCGGACTGAGCGTGAGCAGGCAGCATGCCGATCAGGGCTGCACAGGCTGCAGCGGCGGCAAACCGGACGATCGAAGCGCACATGACAGGGATTCCTTGGTTCATTGGCACCGCATCACCTCATCGACTCCCAGACCTTCTGCAGTCGCTTGACCGAGACCGGCATGGGTGTGCGCAACTCCTGCGCGAAGAGCGACACGCGAAGCTCCTCGAGCATCCATCTGAAGTCCTCGAGCCGTGTGTCATGGCGCCCCTTGAGCGCCGCCTTCGCACGGGCGAGATTCTGAAGCATTGGCGAGATCTCGGCCATGCGCTGAGCATCGCGTTCGGGATCGGTGCGAAGCTTGTCCAGCCGAGCCGAGGCCGCCTTGAGGTAGCGGGCAAGATGTCCGAACTGCGCCGGTGCCGTCGACACCACGAAGCGTGCAGGCAACAAAGCCGTCAGCTGCTGCGAAATGTCCGCTGCGGCCTGGGCGAATCCCTTGGCACTCAGAAGCTTCTTCTGCAGGCCGGCATGCTCGGTGAGCAGGGTCATGAGCGTGCGGGCGAGCTCGTTGCCGATCAGCGTCACACGCGGTCTTGCATCGGCCACTCGGGCCTCGAAGGCAGCGCGATCGGTCGGCAGGGGATCGGTGAGGCAGGCACGATCCAGCACCGCCGCGACCAGATCGCGCTTGAGGTCCTCGGTCCCGCCGAAAGCTGCGTAGAGCATCGACAGTCGCTGCAACTCGGGAATGTTGCGCTCGAAAAAGCGCAGCGGCTCACGCAGGGCCAGGGCAAAGAGCCGCCGCAGTCCGGCCCGGTGTTCGCGCGACGCGGTCTCGGGCTCGTCAAAGACCTGCAGTTCGATCGCATCGCCGCGATCGATCAGGGCCGGATAGCCCACCAGGGTTTCCTGGCCTCGAGCCCCGAAGCCCTGCAGCTCGAGCAGCTCGGGCAATTCACCGAAGGACCAGTCGGTGAAGCGCTCGCCGGCACGGCGCACAGCGGCATGCGCGGTCCCGCCTGGCCCGGGCGATGCAAAGGCCGATGTGCCCGAGGCCGCTGACTGCGCATCGCCCTCGGACGGGCCGCCCGCACGCGCCGCATCGGTCGGAGGCTGCGGCGTGCTCGCCTCGCCCGAGCGATTCGAGGCCATGCCGGCGCGTTCAAGTGCTGCCTGAAAGCTGCCTTGCGCACTGGCCCCAAGTTGCGCCCGCAACTGGGGCAGGTTGCGCGAGGTGGCCAGAAAGCGCCCATGCGCATCCACGACCCTGAAGTTCATGAACAGGTGTACCGGCAAGCTTTCCAGCCGGAAGTCGGTTTCCTGGACGCGGATCGAGGACACCTCTCGCAGCGACTCGATCAGGGCCGCCAGCAGCGGGCGGCCGGTCGGATCGGCCACCACTGAAGCATTTGACGCCGCCGCAGCCTTGGGGTCTGGCCAGACACGTTGGGTGAAATCGGCCGCCCAGCGATCCAGCGGCAGGAGATGGCGCCTGAGCTTCTGGGGCAGCGACTTCAGCAGTGCGGACACCTTGTCGGCCAACATGCCGGGCACCAACCATTCGGTACGCACGGCGTCGATCTGGTTCAGTGCGTAGAGCGGCACAGTGAGTGTGACGCCATCGTCGTCAGCCCCTGGCTCGAAGCGATAGACCGCATCGAATCCCACGCCGCGCAGCACCAGCCGCGGCGGGAAATTGCGATGGTCGATGCCTTCGGCCTGCTTGCGAAGCAACAGGTCCTTGGTCAGCTTGAGCAGGCCCGGCTGGGCACGGCTGGCCTCGCGCCACCAGCGCTCCAGCTTGTGGCCGCTGGTCACGTCCGACGGTACCTGTGCATCGAACCAGTCGAAGAGGAAGTGCTCATCGACCAGCAGGTCGGGACGACGAATCTTGGCCTCGAGTTCGGCCACTTCGGCGATCACCCGCCGGTTGTGGGCAAAAAAGGCACACTCGCTTTGCCAGTCGCCCGCCACCAGGGCTTCGCGAATCAGCAGTTCCCGTGCCATCGCGGGATCGATCCCGGCATAGTGCACCCGTCGCTGCGAGTACAGGGTGAGGCCGTAGATCGTGCCGCGCTCCATGGCCACCACCTGACCGGCGCGCTTTTCCCAGTGCGGCTCGCTCCAGCTCTTCTTGACCAGATGGCGCGCCCCCTGCTCGATCCAGAGCGGCTCGATACGCGCCACGGTGCGCGCATACAGACGCCCGGTGTCCACCATCTCGGCGGCCATCACCCAGCGGGCGCCGGCGGACTGGGCCGCACGCGCCGGATCTGCACCGGCCTGCGGTGCCGTGCGCGATGCCGAACTGCGACGTGACAGCCCAGAGCCGGGATGCAGCCAGAACTTGGTCGCGTGAGTGCCGAGGTAGTACGGCTCATCGGGTGCACGACACCCCAGATTGCCCAGCAGACCCGTGAGCAGCGCCCGGTGCAGCGGCTCATGGGGGACGGGATCGGCATCGGGCGCGGGACGCGCCTTGGGATGCCAGTGCAACTCGGCCACCGATTCCGTGAGCTGTGCGTGAACGTCGGCCCATTCGCGCAATTTGCGCGGCGACAGGAACTCGCGCTCAAGGCGCGCCGTGAAGGCACGTCGAGACTCCGCCCCGCGCGTGGCCTGCTGATGCTGCCAGCTGTCCCACAGCTTCACGAAACTCATGAAATCCGAACGCGGATCGACGTAGCGCGCATGGGCCTGATCGGCCGCCTGCTGCCGGTCCATCGGGCGCTCGCGCGGATCCTGCACCGACAGCGCCGACGCAATCACCAGCACCTCACGCAGGCAACCGGCTTCCTGCGCCGCAAACAGCATGCGCGCGATGCGCGGATCCAGCGGCAGCCGGGCCAGCTTCTTGCCGGTTGCGGTGAGCGCATTGTCGACATCGATGGCATCGAGTTCGTGCAGCAGCTCGTAGCCGTCGGTGATGGCGCGCCGCGGCGGCGGGTCGACGAAAGGGAAGGCTTCGATGTCCTCGAGCCGCAGCGCCTTCATCCGCAGGATGACCGAAGCCAGCGATGAACGCAGGATTTCCGGGTCGGTGTAGGCGGGGCGCTTGTTGAAGTCGGCCTCGTCATAGAGCCGGATGCAGATGCCCGCTGCCACCCGACCGCATCGGCCGGCCCGCTGGTTGGCCGCTGCACGCGAGATCGGCTCGATCTGAAGCTGCTCGACCTTGCCTCGATAGCGATAGCGCTTGACCCGGGCCAGGCCGGTGTCGATGACGTAGCGAATGCCGGGTACCGTGAGCGAGGTCTCGGCCACGTTGGTGGCCAGCACCACGCGCGGCGGACCGCCGGTGGTGAATACCTTTTGTTGTTCCGCGGCCGACAGGCGCGAG
>JBILSK010000081.1:0-7547 GCA_044372165.1 Burkholderiaceae bacterium
GCGACAGCGAGGCCGCCTGCCGACGACGCCTGGCCGACTCCCGATCCGAGCTCGAAGCCGAGTTGTCCACCCGGATCGGCCCCCGATTCGGCCCGCTGCGGCTCGACGGGGACTGTGCCGTCGCGCCGCTGGTGCGCCGCGTGCGTCGCCACCTGGACTCGGATACCGAGGCCTGGATCGGCAACGCCGCGCAGGCGCTGCACCCGGTGGCCGGTCAGGGTCTGAACCTGGGCCTGCGCGATGCCTTCGAGCTGGCCAATGCCATCGCGCAGGCACTGCGCACGTCTCAGCCCATGCCGGCCGCGCTGCGGTCCTGGCGTCGAGGGCGCTGGATCGATCGGACCGGCACGGTGGCCCTCACCGATCTGATGGCAGCCAGCTTCACCTGGCCCCTGGCTCGTCCGCTGCAATCCCCGTTCCTCGCCCTGCTGGATCTGGCCCCGAGCTTGCGACGCGGGCTCGCCGCCCGACTGATGTACGGACACCGCTGATCGCAAGGGGGGGCAGGACGCTCGAATCGGCCCCCCAGTGGATGCGAGCACATGCTTCGCACGGGTCAGTGAGCTGCCCGCTTTTTGTGCAGACGGAATTTCGCTAGAATCCGCTCCCCTTGCTGCACAGTCCGCCGCGACGCCATCCGGCACCGCGCCGCCCTCCCGCTGCGTCGTCATGAACCTCGGCCCCTACCGGCTCGCCAACAACGTGTTCGTCGCCCCGATGGCCGGCGTCACCGATCGCCCTTATCGCCGCCTGTGCCGGCAACTCGGCGCGGGCTATGCCGTCTCCGAGATGGCCGCCTCCAATCCTCGCCTGTGGGCGTCGATGAAGACCACCCGCCGGCTCAACCATGAGGGGGAGTCGGCCCCGGTCGCGGTCCAGCTGGCCGGTGCCGACCCAGCGATGATGGCCGAAGCCGCCCGCTTCAATGTCGACCGGGGTGCCCAGGTGATCGACATCAATATGGGTTGCCCGGCGAAGAAGGTCTGCCATGTTGCGGCCGGCTCGGCACTGATGGGCGACGAGCCTCTGGCGCTGGCCATCGTCGAGGCCGTGGTTGCGGCCGTGAACGTACCCGTGACGGTGAAGATGCGCACCGGCCCGGATCGAGTGCGGTCCAACGCGGTTCGGCTCGCCCGGGCCTTCGAAGCCGCAGGCGCTGCGATGATCACCGTGCACGGGCGCAGCCGGGCCTGCGCCTTCCAGGGCGCTGCCGAGTACGACACCATCGCCCGGGTCAAGCAGGCCGTGGGCATCCCGGTGGTGGCCAACGGCGACATCGACTCACCCGCCAAGGCGGCCTGGGTGCTGGCTCGAACCGGGGCCGATGCGGTCATGGTCGGCCGGGCCGCTCAAGGCCGTCCCTGGATCTTTCGCGAAATCGCCCATTTCCTTGCAACCGGCGAGACGCTGGCGCCTCCAGGCCTGGATGAAATCCACGCGATCCTGGGCGAGCACCTGGTCGACCACTACGCCTTCTATGGCGAACGCGACGGTCCTCGGATCGCACGCAAGCACATCGGCTGGTACCTGGACGGCTGGTGCGAATCGCGCGGCATCGGCTGCGACGACGCGCCGCACGCCGACGTCGTCCGGCTGCGCGCCGCCATCAACCAGGCCGAGCACCCCGAGCATCAGCTCGCCGTGCTTCACGAATTTCTCGATCATGCACATGACCAAGTCACCCTCCATTGACGAAGCCGTCACCCGCAGCCTCGAGCGTTATTTCACGGACCTGGAAGGGGCTCGGCCGAGCGCCATCTATGACATGGTGCTGTCTGCAGTCGAACGACCCATGCTGGAGGTCGTGATGAAGCAGGCTCACGGCAACCAGCTTCGCGCGAGCGAGATGCTCGGCATCAACCGCAACACGCTGCGCAAGAAGCTGCAGCATTACGGGCTGCGCTGAGCGCCGCCGGGAGAACCCCATGCATCGAGTCAAGCAAGCCCTGATCAGCGTCTCTGACAAGGACGGCGTCGTCGACCTCGCGATGCAACTGCGCGCCCTGGGCGTGTCGCTGCTGTCCACCGGGGGCACGGCCAAGCTGCTGCAGCAGGCCGGCATCGACGTCACCGAAGTCTCCGACTACACCGGTTTTCCCGAGATGCTCGATGGCCGCGTCAAGACCTTGCACCCCAAGGTGCACGGCGGCCTGCTGGCCCGACGCGACCTGCCCGAGCACATGGCTGCCCTGGAGGCCCATGGCATCGGCACCATCGATCTGCTGGTGGTCAATCTGTACCCGTTCCAGCAGACGGTCTCGCGCCTGGACTGCACCCTGCATGACGCGATCGAGAACATCGACATCGGTGGCCCGGCGATGCTGCGCGCCGCCGCGAAGAACCATGCCGGCGTCGCCGTGGTGGTCGACCCGCACGACTATCGTCGCGTGCTGGCCGACATCCGCGAGCACGGCGGTGTGGGCGACTCGCTGCGCTTCGAGCTGGCGCGCAAGGTCTTTGCCCACACGGCGCAATACGACGGCGCGATCGCCAATTACCTGGGCAGCGTGCATGCCGACGGGGCCCACGACGCCTATCCGCAGACACTGACCGTGCAATTCGAGCGGGTGCAGGCCATGCGTTACGGCGAGAACCCGCACCAGAGCGCGGCCTTCTACCGCGACACCCATCCGGCCACTGGCGCGCTGTCCCACTATCGCCAGCTGCAGGGCAAGGAGCTCTCGTACAACAACATTGCCGACTCGGATGCGGCCTGGGAGTGCGTGAAGTCCTTCGATGAAGCGGCCTGCGTCATCGTGAAGCATGCCAATCCCTGCGGCGTGGCGGTGGCAGCCACCCCGGGCGAGGCCTATGCCAAGGCCTTTGCCACCGACCCCACCTCGGCCTTCGGCGGCATCATCGCGTTCAACCGCCCGCTTGATGGCGCCACCGCCGAGGCAGTCTCGCGCCAGTTCGTCGAGGTGCTGATCGCCCCGGGCTTCGACGAAGCCGCACGCCGCGTGTTCGCCGGCAAGCAGAACGTGCGACTGCTGGACATTCCGCTGGCCCGTTCGACCAATCGGATGGACCTCAAGCGGGTCGGCGGCGGCCTGCTGGTGCAGTCCCCCGACGAGCGTCACCTCGAGCCCGCCGAACTCAAGGTGGTCACCAGGAAAGCCCCCACGCCGGCGCAATTGGCCGACCTGCTGTTCGCGTGGCGGGTGGGCAAGTACGTGAAGTCGAATGCCATCGTCTTCTGCGCTGACGGTCGTACCCTGGGCGTAGGTGCCGGACAGATGAGCCGCATCGACTCGGCCCGAATCGCCTCGATCAAGGCCGAAAACGCCTCGCTCAGCCTGGCCGGTTCGGTGGTGGCGTCCGACGCCTTCTTCCCGTTCCGCGACGGCCTGGATGTGGTGGTCGATGCCGGCGCAGTGGCCGTGATCCAGCCGGGCGGCTCGATGCGCGATGAAGAGGTGATTGCAGCCGCCGACGAGCGCGGTGTTGCGATGGTCTTCACGGGCGTGCGTCACTTCAGGCATTGAACGTGCCGTCCCGGCGAATCCTCGGCATCGACCCGGGACTGCGGCTCACCGGATTCGGGCTCATCGACCGGCACGAGGGAGGGCGGCTCAGCTATGTGGCCAGCGGCGTGATCCGCGTGCCCGACGGCGAGCTCGCCGACCGCCTGGGCATCATCTACACGCAGCTGCGCGAAGTCATCGCGCAGTACTCGCCGGATGCTGCCGCCGTCGAGAAGGTCTTTGTCAACGTCAATCCGGCCTCGACCCTGCTGCTCGGCCAGGCGCGCGGTGCGGCGCTGTGCGCGCTGTCGACCTCGGCCCTGACGGTGGCCGAATACACGCCGATGCAGATCAAGCAGGCGGTCGTGGGCGTGGGTCGAGCCACCAAGGATCAGGTGCAGGCCATGATGGTGCGATTGCTTTCATTGCCGGGCACGCCCTCGCGGGACGCCGCCGACGCCCTGGCCTGCGCCACCTGCCATGCGAACACCGACGGACTGGCGCAGTCGGTAAGCCGGGTGGCCGGCCCGATCGGCCCGGTGCGGGCCCGCGGCAGCGTGGCACGCCGGGGGGTGCGCATGCGAGGCGGTAGACTGGTGTCCTCATGATCGGACGCATCGCAGGCCAGCTGCTGGCCAAGGACCCGCCTCAAGTGCTCGTCGATGTCGGCGGGGTCGGCTACGAGCTCGATGTGCCGATGAGCACCTTCTACGACTTGCCCGCCCTGGGCGAGCGGGTGGTGCTGCTGACCCATCAGGTCGTGCGTGAAGACGCCCACCTGCTCTACGGATTCCTGAGCGCCGACGAGCGCTCGGCGTTTCGCGAACTCATCAAGATATCCGGCATCGGGCCGCGCATGGCCCTGGCCGTGTTGTCCGGCCTGTCGGTCACCGATCTCGCCCAGGCCGTGTCGATGCAGGAATCCGGCCGACTGGTGAAAGTGCCCGGCATCGGCAAGAAAACAGCTGATCGCCTGCTGCTGGAACTCAAGGGCAAGCTCGGGCCGCAGGGCCTGGGCGCCGCCCATCGCACCGGCCCGGTCGATCACTCGATCGACATCATCCGGGCGCTGGTGTCGCTGGGCTATTCCGAACGCGAGGCCACCTTGTCCACCCGCGATCTGGCTCCCGAGGTGTCGGTCTCGGACGGGATCAAGCAGGCCCTCAAGCAACTGGCGCGTCCCTGAGCGGCCCGAGCCTTGCCGCCACGAGGCCGCAAGGCTGGGTCCGATAGAATGCGCCGATGATCGAACACGACCGCCTCGTGGCGCCTGCCCCGTCCTCCCCGGCCGAAGAAGCCGTCGAGCGGGCCCTGCGCCCGAAGGCCCTGGCCGACTATGTCGGCCAGCCCCGCATCCGCGAGCAACTGGACATCTTCGTTGCCGCCGCCCGCAATCGCGGCGAGGCCCTGGACCACCTGCTGCTCTTCGGCCCGCCTGGCCTGGGCAAGACCACGCTGGCTCATATCGTGGCCGCCGAGATGGGCGTCAATCTTCGCCAGACCTCGGGCCCGGTGCTCGAGCGACCCGGCGACCTGGCCGCGATCCTCACCAATCTCGAGAAGAACGATGTGCTCTTCATCGACGAGATCCACCGACTCAGCCCGGTCGTCGAGGAAATCCTCTATCCGGCGCTCGAGGATTTCCAGATCGACATCCTGATCGGCGAAGGACCCGCGGCCCGCTCGATCAAGCTCGACCTTCAACCTTTCACGCTGGTGGGCGCAACCACCCGCGCCGGCATGCTGACCAACCCGCTGCGCGACCGATTCGGCATCGTGGCGCGACTGGAGTTCTACAGCGTGGAAGACCTCACGCGCATCGTGGCGCGCTCGGCGCAGCTGTTGAAGGCCCCCATGGATGAGGCCGGTGCCCGAGAAATCGCCAAGCGTTCACGGGGCACACCCCGGATTGCCAACCGCCTGCTGCGCCGGGTGCGTGACTACGCCGAGGTCAAGGGCAGCGGCCACATCAGTGCCCCGATCGCCGATGCGGCGCTCACCATGCTCGACGTGGATCCCATTGGCCTGGACACCATGGACCGACGCCTGCTGTCGGCCGTGATCGAGAAATTTTCCGGCGGTCCGGTCGGCCTGGACAACGTGGCCGCGGCCATCGGCGAGGAGCGTGACACCATCGAAGACGTACTTGAACCCTATCTGATCCAGCAAGGCTATCTGCAGCGCACGCCGCGCGGACGGGTCGCCACCGCAGCGGCCTGGCGCCACTTCGGACTCACCATGCCGGCGCGCCAGGGTCTACCGAGCGATCTGTTCGACGACGGGGAGTCGGCATGAAGCCCGAGGTCGATCACTGGGAATTCGTCGAGCGACTGCACGAGGCCACTCCTCGCACCTGGGTCACACCGCTGCTGGTGGGGGGCTGCGTCGTGGTGTGGGTGCTCAACCTGCTGAGCGGGATGTCGCCGATCTCCCCTTCACCCATGGAGTTGCTCGCCTGGGGTGGCAATTTTCTGCCCGCCACATTGGAGCAACCCTGGCGACTGCTGAGTTCGATGTTCCTGCACGGCGGCATCATTCACCTGGGTTTCAACATGTGGGCGCTGTGGGATACCGGTCGCCTGGCCGAGCGCTTCTACGGCAACGGACAGCTGCTGCTGATCTACCTCGTCTCGGGGCTGTTCGGTGCGGTGGCCAGCCTGTTCTTTGCGGCAGGGCATTCGGTGTCCATCGGGGCCTCCGGCGCCATTTTCGGGGTGGTCGGCAGCTTGATGGCTGCCATCTACACCAAGCCGCACAAGCTCCCACCGGGGCTGGTGAAATCGATGCGTTCATCGATGCTGGGTTTCGTCGGCTATTCGCTCTTCATGGGCTTCGTGGTCGGCTTCATCGACAACGCCGCGCACATCGGCGGGCTGATTGGCGGTTTCGCCATGGGTTCGGTACTGGCCGAGAAATTCGACCACGACGAGTTCCGCCGCGAAGCCACCATGCGGGCGGTCGTGGCTGTCTTTGTGGCCACCGTCGTGCTGCTGGGCGCATGGACTCTGCTGCCGCACCCAGGACATTGAACGCGCCGTGTCTGCCGCATCGCCGTCCCTGCCCGGATCGCCCTCCCCCCGCACTGCGCCCCCTGCCGGCGCCCTGCGCCACTTTGCACTCGAGGCACGGGTCTACTACGAGGACACCGACGCCGGGGGTATCGTCTATCACGCCAACTACCTGCGCTGGATGGAACGGGTGCGCACCGAGTGGCTGCGCGCTCTGGGTGCCCACCACAGTGAGCTGGCCGGCCGGGAGGGCCTGCAGTTCGTCGTCAGCGAGTTGAGCATCCGTTATCTGCGGCCGGCACGCCTGGACGATCTGATTCGTGTCGATCTCCAGGTGACCGAGCTCAAGCGCGCGTCGCTGCGCCTGTCGCAATCGGTCTGGCCGGTGACTGACAGCGAGGATGTCGGCGAACGCCGCCGCCCGCTCGTTGAAGCAGTGGTCAGGGTGGCGGTCATGAATCGAAACACCGCCCGGCCGGCAGCCTTGCCAGCCTGGCTCCTGCGTACTCTGGGGTCCGAATGAACCAAGATCACATGTCGATCCTCTCACTGGTGACCAATGCCAGCCTGCTGGTGCAGGCGGTGATGGCCGGCCTGCTGACGATCTCGATCGCCTCCTGGACGGTCATCTTTCGCAAGCTGTATCAAATCAGGGCGGCACGCGCGGCCACCGATCGCTTCGAGGGCGAGTTCTGGCGCGGCGCCGATCTGAACGCACTGTTCGAGCGCAGCAGTTCGGCCCCGGGTGACCACGGACCGCTGGCCCGCATCTTCGAGGTCGGCATGCGCGAGTTCGTCAAGTCCCGCAAGCAGTCACCGGGGGACACCGGCGCCATGGTCGAGGCCGCCCGCCGCGCCATGCGCGCCGGCTATCAGCGCGAAATGGATCAGCTCGAATCACACCTCGCCTTTCTCGCGTCGGCCGGGTCGGTCAGCCCCTACATCGGACTGTTCGGCACGGTCTGGGGCATCATGAATTCGTTTCGCGGCCTGGCCAACGTGAAGCAGGCCACCCTGGCAGCGGTCGCACCAGGCATCGCGGAGGCGCTGGTCGCAACCGCCATCGGCCTGTTCG
>JBILSK010000082.1:0-7537 GCA_044372165.1 Burkholderiaceae bacterium
GGAAACTGGGCCGATTTGGTCACCGCGCCCAGCAGGATCAGGGCCAGGCACAGCGGATACAGCGGATGCGCACGCACCACGGGGCCTGCCGACAACACCTCGTCCAGTTGCCAGCTGCCGGCGATCGAGCCCAGCAGCAGCAGCCCGCCCATCAGCGCCAGTCCGCCGGCACCGGTCACGGTGAGCGCCATGCGTGCGCCCTGGCGCGCGTCACGTCGCTGGTTCCAGAAGCCGATCAGCAAGAAGGAGGTGAGGCTGGTCAGCTCCCAGGCCATCGCGAGCAGGATCAGGTTGTCGGCCAGTGCCACGCCCAGCATCGCGCCCATGAAAGCCAGCAGCAGCACGTAGAACCACACGGTTCGATCGCGCGGTGACAGGTAATAGCGCGCATAGAGCACGACCAGCAGGCCGATCCCCAGGATCAATCCGGCAAAGATCAGTGCCAGGCCATCGAGCCGCAGGCCGAATTGCACGCCGAACACTGGCAGCCAGGCCACGCCTGCGCGATGCACCTGGCCGTCCAGGATGCTGGGTGCCAGCGAGCCGAGGGCGATCGCCGCGATGGCGGTGAACAGGCCGGCGAGCCACCCTGCACTGCGCAGGCGCGCCGCTTCATCGGTCTGCCCGCTGTGTGCGCCGTAAAGGCCCAGCACCAGGGCGCCCAGGAAGGGCGAAGCCAGGATCAGGGCAAGGGGCAGGGTAGGGGTCGACATGGCGGGCGCTTTGGCACCGGAGTATAGCGACCGACACCCGCGACCGACACCCGCGACCGGGCACCCTGGACTTCGGGTATCGTGCCCCCCGATATGAGCGCCTCCTCCCTGTTGACCCTCACCGACGCGCAGCTCGCCTTTGGCGACATGCCGCTGCTCGACTCGGCGTCCTTTTCGCTGCTGAGCGGCGAGCGTGTCGGCCTCATCGGCCGCAATGGCACCGGCAAGTCCACGCTGCTGGGCGTGATCCAGGGGCGCATTGCCCTGGACGATGGCCTGCTGCAGCGCCGCGATGGCCTGCGCATTGCCGCGGTCGAGCAGGAGCCCGAGCTGCCGCCGGCCGAGTCCATGCATGACAGCCTGATGGTGCGCGGACACATCGAGGCCATCGATGACGAGCGCGAGCGCTGGCGCGTGCAGGCCAGGCTGGGCGAATACCTGCAGCGCTTCGGCCTGGACCCCCAGGCCTCCCCCACCTCGGCCTCGGGTGGTGAACGCAAGCGGGCCGCGCTCGCATTGGCCTTTGCCCTCGAGCCCGATGTCCTGCTGCTCGACGAGCCGACCAACCACCTGGATATTTCGGGCATCGAGCTGCTGGAAGAATTGCTCAAGCGCGTGCCAGCAGCGATCTTCATCACCCACGATCGCTTCTTCCTCGATTCGGTGGCCTCGCGCATCGTCGAGCTCGATCGCGGCGTGCTGCGCTCGTTTCCGGGCAATTTCTCGACCTATCAGCGCACGCGGGCCGACCAGCTGGCTGCCGAGAAGCAGGCCGCGCGTCGCTTCGACAAGTTCTGGGCCCAGGAGGAAATCTGGATCCGCAAGGGCGTCGAGGCGCGCCGCACCCGCAATGAAGGCCGTGTGCGGCGCCTTGAGCAGCTGCGTCGCGATCGCGATGCGCGACGCGAATCCATGGGCAATGTGCGCATGAAGCTGGATTCGGGCGAGCGCAGCGGCAAGCTGGTGGCTGAACTCGAGAACGTCTCCAAGGCCTTCGACGGTCGTCCGGTCATCAACGACCTGTCGCTCACCATCATGCGCGGTGACCGACTGGGCCTGATCGGCCCCAATGGCGCCGGCAAGTCGACCCTGCTCAAGATCATCCTGGGCCAGCTCGAGCCCGACAGCGGCACGCGACGTCTGGGCACCCAGCTGCAGGTGGCCTATTTCGATCAGATGCGCGAGCAGCTCGACCCGGAAAAGTCCGTGGTCGAGACCATCAGCCCCGGGTCCGAGTGGATCGAGATCGGTGGCGAGCGCAAGCATGTGATGAGTTATCTGGGCGATTTCCTCTTTGCGCCGCGCCGCGCGAACTCGCCGGTGCGCACCCTGTCGGGTGGCGAACGCAATCGCCTGCTGCTGGCCAGGCTGTTTGCCCGGCCCGCCAATCTGCTGGTGCTGGATGAGCCGACCAACGACCTGGACATCGAATCGCTGGAGCTGCTCGAGGACACCCTGCAAGGCTATGGCGGCACGCTGCTGCTGGTGAGCCACGACCGTGCCTTTCTGGACAACGTGGCCACGCAGGTGGTGGTGGCCGAAGGCGAGGGTCACTGGCGCGAATACGTGGGCGGCTACAGCGACTGGCTGCGCCAGCGTCCGTCGCCGGCACTGCCGGGCGCGGGCGCTTCGCCCGCTGCACGAGCGGCAAAGGGCGCGCCTTCCGGCACCGCGGCCAGCGTGCCTGCCGAGGCAGCGACGCCGGCCAGCAAGCCCGCGGATCGACCCCGCAAGCTGAGCTTCAAGGAGCAGCGTGAATTGCAGGAGCTGCCGGCACGAATCGAGGCGCTGGAAATCGAGCAGACGACGCTTGCTGCACGCATGAACGATCCCGAGTATTTCAAGCGCGATGCGCGCGAGTTGCGCATCGACCAGGAGCGCACGCAGGTCATCGAGTCCGATCTGCTCGAGCTGCTCGAGCGCTGGGACCAGCTCGAAAAGCGCGCCGGCGAGGCCGGTCGCTGAACGGGTGCGCCGAGCGTCTGCACTGAGAGTTTCCACCGAACGCTTGCACTGAGCGACTCCACCATGCGCCAGCGTGCCGCGATCGGGGTCATCGTCTGGGCCTGCCTGGGAGCTGCGGTGCGCAGTGCGTGGGCCGAGTCGCCCGCCACGCCTGCGCCTGACACCATCGCGGCTCAGACGCTCGAAGGTGCGCTGGACAACGACCAGCTCGCCTTCACGCCCGCGCGCGAAGAGCGCTGGTACACCAGCGGCCTCTTCGCACGCTGGGCCACGCCTTTGCCGAGTGCTTCGGTCGCACCGGATGCGCGAGTCATGGCCGCCTGGTGCGAGGCCGTGCTGGCCTGCGATCCGGGCGCCCGCAGCGTCCGGGTCATCGGCCTGTCGCAACTGATCTTCACGCCCGCCTGGACCGGCACGAGCGCGCCCCAGCCCAAGGATTGGCCCTATGCGGTGAGCCTGGCAGCCAATCTCAAGGTGATGTCGCAGGGCCCGCGCACGCGCCAGACGCTGGGCCTGAAGCTTGGCGTGATGGGCCCGTCGGCCCAGGGCGAACCGGTGGTCAATGCGGTGCATCGCCTATCTGGCCAGCCATTGGCCCTGGGCTTCGACTTGCAGGTGCGCACCCAAGCGGTGCTTGAACTGAGCTGGTCGAGGCTGGTGAGCGTGCCGCTGCGCGAGCAGGTCGACCTGGTCACGCGCACGGCGGTGCAGCTGGGCAATCCGGTCACCGAAGCCGCGGTCGGGGCACTGTTTCGCTGGGGCGAACTGCCGGCAGGTCCCAGCTGGCCGGGGGAACTGCAACCCGCCCAGTGGGCAACGCGTTCATGGGTGGTGTGGGCCGGTGTGCAGGGCCGGGCGGTCGCGCGCAACCAGTTCATCGACGGGCGCACCGCGGGCTATGCGTCGCTGGTCGAATCGAAGCCTGTGGTCGGCCACGTGTTTGCGGGCGCCTCGGTGGCCCTGGGGCCGCGCTGGTGGGTCGATGCAGGCGCCGAGATCCGCTCGCTCGAGTTCGACGCACCGGTGGGCGCGCGCGCCATGCACCCGCAACGGGTGGGCACCCTGCTGCTGCGTTACGCGACGCGCTGATCGGGGGTGCTGCTGCGCAGCCGCACGATCTCGCGCTTGAAGAAGGGAAACAGCAGCGGCGCGGCCACCAGTCCCTGCACGCCGAAGAGCGCTTCGCCGGCCAGCATGGCCGCGAGGATCTCCCAGGCGTCGACCTGAACCCGAGACCCTACCGTGCGGGCATTGATGAAGTACTCGGTCTTGTGGATCAGGATCAGGTAGACCACCGAGCCGATCGCGACCCAGGGGGACACCGCCAGCGAAATCAGCATCACCAGCGTGTTGGCCAGCACATTGCCCAGTACCGGCAGCACCCCTGTCACCAGCGTGAACAGGCACAGCAGTCCGCGAAAGGGCAGCACGAAGCCGAACCAGGGCAGCACCACGAACAGATACAGCGCGGTCATCGAGGTGTTGAACAGTGCGATGCGTCCTTGCGCCAGCACCACGCGCTCGAGCACCAGCAGCAGCCGTCCGATGAAGCGTTCATTGGACATCAGGGTGCGGGGCCGCCAGGTGGCGGCCGCGGCCATCGCCCCGACCAGGATCGCGAAGATCGCCTGCACCATGCCGTGCGCGACTTTGCTGCCCAGCCCGCCGAGGCTGGCCGCGTGGCTTCTCAGGTAATCGAACACCTGGGTGCGCAGCTCGATCAGGTTTTCGGGGATCGACTGGGCAAGGGCTTCAGGCAAGGCTTCGCGCAGCGCATCAAGCGAGTCCTCGATGCGCATGAGGAAGGTGCGCAACTCTTCGCCAGAGGCCAGGGCCACGCTCCACGTCATGAGGCCGGCAAAGGCCGCAAACACCAGCAGCCCCACCAGCGCGCCGGACAAGGCCGCAACCGCACGCCCGGTGCCCAGTCGGTCGGACAGTCGGTCGGCGAGCAGACAACTCCACGCATAGACCAGGATGCCGAGCAGGGTGGGCACCAGCAGTCGTTGCCAGAGCACCAGCAGGGCGACCAGCGCGGTGAGGATCAGTCGCAGGACTTCGGGGCGGGCGAGGGAACCGATGATTTCTGCACTCCGTGTCAGGTCAGGCGAGGCGCCAGTGTGCCTCAGCGTGTCGTGTGTGTGCGCACTCTAGCAGGAGGCTGCTGTGGCATTCTTGGGCAGACGGCTGATCGGCTCACGATCGATCAGCGAACAAACAAGGATCGCAGGATGAGACGCAGACACGCCCTTAGAACCCTGGCGGCCAGTGGTGTGGCGCTGGCCCATGCCGCAGCCCCCTCGCTGTCCCGCGCAGACACCTGGCCGGATCGCCCGATCAATCTGGTGGTGCCGTTTCCGCCCGGCGGCACCACCGACGTGCTGGCCCGCGTGGTCGGTGAGCAGCTTGGCAAGCGGCTGGGCGGCACGGTGCTCATCGACAACAAGCCCGGTGCCAACACCATCATCGGTGCGCAGCATGTGGCCCGTGCACGCCCCGACGGCTACACGCTGCTGATCGCGGCGGGCTCGACCATGGTGCTGAATCCGCTGCTGCGCAAGCAGTTGTCCTACAACCCCGATCGCGAGCTGGACATTCTCGCGATGGCCGGGGACATCCCCTTGATTGCCGTGGTGCCGGCCGCCTCACCGATCCGCACGCTCGATGACCTCATCGCGCGGGTGAAGGACAAGCGCGCGCCGCTCACCTACGCCTCGGTGGGCGTGGGCAGCACCCTGCATCTGGCGGGCGAACTGTTCGAGGACCACGCGGGTGCTCCGATGACGCATGTGGCCTACAAGGGCAGCGTGGCCGCGATCACCGATGTGGTCGGCGGGCGGGTCGATCTGATGTTCGACAGTCCCACCACGGCCTTGCCGCATGTGCAGTCCGGCAGGCTGCGCGCGATCGCGGTTACCTCGGCCGCGCGGCAAGCCTATCTGCCGGATGTGCCGGCGGTCGCCGAGCGCTTTCCCAACTATCTCGCGATCGTCTGGTACGGGCTGGTGGCGCCCAAGGGACTGCCCGCCCCGGTGCGCGACAAGCTGCGCACCTCGATGGATGCGGTGCTGGCGGCACCCGAATATCAGCAGGGCGTCACCAAGGCCAGCATCAGCCCGGCCGCGGTGCTGTCACAGGACAAGATCGCCGAGTTCGTCAATGCCGAGCGCAAGCGCTGGGGCGATCTCATCGGCAAGCTGAACATCCAGATGGAAGGTTGATTGATTGGTGGGCGGGTTTGAGTGATGCGAAGGTGTGCATTGAGTCGCGTAACAGGGAAGTCTGATGCGAGTGAGGGTCCGAAAGATTGGTAATTTTCAGGGCGTGCTGATCCCCAAGCGCATCCTTGATCAGGTCCAGCTCGCGGGTACGGCGGACTTGCGGGTGTGCGGAGGTGTGATCGAAATTCGACCAATTCCCATCAATCCTCGCGAAGGATGGGCCGAGGATGCGCAGCGTTTGGCAAGGGAAGGCGGAGACGGCCTGATGTGGCCCGAATTCGCCAACCAAGGCGGTTAGGACCCGCTGCGGTCTGGACCTCACGGGTGCCAGGCTGTAGTCGTTGAACAGCCTGATGGCAAACAGCCCGCCGTTTTCATCAGCCTCACCGGACCGTCCACATCATCACCCGACTGATCTTCCTGAGGCCGACGGGTTTGTCGGGGGCGGCCACTTCACGCACCCGGTCCGGCACCCAGTCGCCCATGTCCCAGTCGTGCGAGACGATGCGCGTGCCCGGCTTCAGGCGCTGCAGGCGGGGCCGCAGCAGCAGGTTCACATCGGGCAGCAGGTACATCGTGATGACGCTGGCCTGGCTGAGGTCGATCTTGAAGAGGTCTTCGGCGACGAAGCGGGCCAGATGCGCCACCCCTGCACGCTGCGCACTGTCGCGGGCCTTTTCCACCAGGGTAGGGTCGATCTCCACCCCCAGTCCCGGCGTGCCCCAGCGTCGGGCAGCGGTGATGACGATGCGCCCGTCCCCCGAGCCCAGGTCCAGCAGCCGGTCGCGCGGACCGACATCGGCGATCTCCAGCATCGCGTCGACCACCGCATTCGGGGTGACCACGAAGGGCACATCGAGCTCGCCGTCGGGCGCAGCCCGCGCTACGCGAGGCGCCAGCACCAGACCTGCGGACAGGCTCATCGACAAGGGGGCCGCCAGCGGGGCGGCAGCGAACGCGGCAAGCAGCGAACGACGGTTGATGATGGACTCCGGGTCGGCGGATCCGCGGGCTGCGGAAAGCCGCCGATTCTAGTCAGAAACGCCCAGGCACCTCAGCCCACTTTCCTTGCACCTTCGGCGTCCGCTCCCGGCCCGCTCAGCGCGCAAGCCGCGGCCAGACCTGCGTGCCCATGATGCGCTTCGATTGCCCGAAGGCCTCGGTGTTGTCGACCCAGGCCGCCTGCACACCCCCTGCGCGCGCCGACAGCACCGGAAACAGCAGCCGGCTCGAGTCGGCAGGTGGCCCGCTCAGCGCAATGCCCGGGTCCACCGCGCTCATTTGCCCGGTCACCGGAATGCGCGCCGCGTAAATGCCGGTCGGGCCGCCGGGGTTGTTTACAAAGCCGCCACGCGACCACGCCAGCAGGTATTCATTGCCGCCAAAGGCCAGCGACGGATAGCCCTGGTTGGCCGTGATGCCGCCGGCAATCGGGAACACCGCATTGATCGGTGCACCGGGTACCACGGCGCCGCGCGGAATCAAGCGTCCGTACAGGTCGCCTGGGCCAGGCGAAAACGAATAGCTCTGGCCCGGATAGTTGCGGCGATCGACCCAGGTGATCAGGCAGTTCGTGCCGTCGCAGGCCACGCTGGGCCACTGCTGCGCCTCGGGCACATCGGTCACCGTGATGGAGAT